>JALRCK010000489.1 GCA_023262305.1 Deltaproteobacteria bacterium | reverse complement strand
ACATAGAGATCCACGGGCATCCACTTCTTCTCTCTGACTGGATCCCACCCGGCTTTCGAGTTTTTAGGATCAATGAAGCGAAGGTAGTACCAACACGATCCAGCCCACTGCGGCATCGTGTTCGTTTCGCGCTTACCCTTCTTGCCGGTTTTTGGATCTACAACATGGAGCCACTCCGTCGCCTTGGCGAGCGGAGATTCGCCTCCATCAGAGGGCTTGTAATCTTCAACTTTCGGCAGAACGAGCGGAAGCTCGCTCGGCGACAGTGACGTAGTGGTGCCGTCCTCCCAGTGAATGATCGGGATAGGCTCGCCCCAGTACCTCTGTCGAGAAAAGAGCCAATCACGGAGCTTGTAATTAATCACCTTGCGCCCAAACGAATTCTTCGCGAGCCAGGACACAATTCGCTCACCAGCCTCGTCGTTTGCGATCCCCTCAAGCTTGAGCTCTTGTGCGACTGGGTGCGAGCTTGGAAGCATTACTCCCGCATCCGTCCAGGAGATCTCGCCCTCTCGGACCGCTGCGGACACCTTGTCAGCAACGTTCGTGGGAGTGATGACGGGAACGATCGGAAGATTAAAGGTGCGCGCGAACTCAAAGTCACGATCGTCGTGAGCTGGAACGCCCATCACTGCGCCCGTTCCATAGGAGATAAGGACATAATCACCGACGTACACAGGAACCTTCTCACCTGAGATAGGATTCTTGACATAGCCGCCCGTGAACACGCCCGTCTTCTTTCGATTCTCAAAGGTGCGATCGAAATCACTCATGCGAGCTGCTACCTCGCGGTAAGCAGCGACGCTATCGCGGCACGCATCCGTGGTGACCTCATCGACCAGTGGGTGCTCCGGGGCGATCACGAAGAACGTCACACCGAAAAGAGTATCGGGACGAGTCGTAAAGGCGACCAGCTCATGCGAAGTTCCATCTACCTGGAACTTAATTTCTGCCCCCGTCTTTCGACCGATCCAATTTCGCTGTTGCTCCTTGATCGCTTCCGGCCAATCGACCTCTTCAAGCTCCGAGATGAGGCGCTCGGAATACTTCGTAATCCGCATCATCCACTGCTTCATCGGCTTGCGAACAACGTCGTGGTTTCCTCGCTCAGACTTGCCGTCGATGACCTCCTCATTCGCCAAAACAGTACCAAGCGCCGGACACCAGTTCACCATCGCATCCGCGTAGTACGCGAGACGGTGCTCCGCTTGATATGCTTGCACGGCGAGCTCACCCTTCTGCGCGACCTCGGCAGGAATTGGAAGCTCCTCGATTGGACGCGCCTTTTGGGACTTGTCATCAAAGTAGGAATTGTAGAGCAGGAGGAAGATCCACTGAGTCCACTTATAGTAGTCCTCGTTCGTGGTGGAGAGTTCTCTCTCCCAATCATACGAAAAACCGAGCTCATTCATCTGGCGAGCGAATGTCTGGCAGTTCTTAGCCGTAATAATCGCAGGGTGCTCACCAGTAGCAACCGCGTGTTGCTCAGCAGGCAATCCAAACGCGTCCCATCCCATCGGATGGAGCACGTCGAAGCCCTTCATGCGCTTGTAGCGCGAGTAGATATCAGTACCTGTGTACCCGAGGGGATGTCCGATATGAAGGCCCGATCCGGATGGATACGGGAACATATCGAGCACATACACCTTCTGCTTGCCCGACTCCCCAGTCTTGAACGTTTTGTTCTTAGCCCAATATGACTGCCATTTGGGCTCAATAGTTGAAGGTGAATATTCGGCCACTCGAAACCTCGTCAGTTACAAATACATAGCGGCGGCTGCCACTATACCTATGGACACCTGCGGCTCATTACAAGCCAGGCCTCCAAAGATAGGGAAGTGTAAAATAACTTTAAGGAGTTGTCGAAGCGTAGAGGGCTCAGAAATCGAGGAAGTACGGGGGGTAAGGTCCGTAGCCCCCCCTGACACATCATACCAACGCAAAACATCTGCCCCGTAATCTTTACTTCGATTTCATTTTTAGGTACTTATCCCCTCCACTGTTCACAGCAGTATGCGGAGTCGTAGTTCAGTTGGTTAGAACGCTCGCCTGTCACGTGAGAGGTCGCGGGTTCGAGTCCCGTCGGCTCCGCCATTAATCCCGCTCCGCGCTTTCGCGCAGGGGCTTCGCCCCTCCCGCACGCGGGAAGCGTGCTTCACCCCCACACAGATCATAAATCAATCATTTAGCTGCTTCTCCTTGCCCGCCGTAGCTTTAACGAAGGCGGAAGCGTTTTATCCCTGGATAGGGCGGGTTCGAGTCCCAGCTCGCCCGCCGTAGCTTTAGCGAAGGTGGGTCGGCTCCGCCATTAATCCCGCTCCGCGCTTTCGCGCAGGGGCTTCGCCCCTCCCGCACGCGGGAAGCGTGCTTCA
>JALRCK010000488.1 GCA_023262305.1 Deltaproteobacteria bacterium | reverse complement strand
ATTGGCGCGACCGCCCGACACCATCTTGCCAGCCATAGCAGGATTTGGGTCAACGGTAGTGATCAGGATATCCTTTATTTGAGAGTAGGAGAGAGCCGAGTTTACGGAGAGCAGCATAGCCGCCATGCCAGCGACGTGAGGTGTCGCCATCGATGTGCCACTCGCGTAGGCGTACTGACCACCGAGGTACGTGCTCAAGATAGTCTGTCCGGGAGCTGCAAGGTCAACCGAAGTAGCACCCCAGTTAGAGAAGTATGCAAGACCATCAGAGGAATTGCTCGCGGCGACCGCCAGGACGTTCGGTTGTGTCGACGCCGACGGGTAGTTTGGATACATGTCAGTATCCTGTGCTGAATTGCCAGCGGCAGCTACGATGAGCACTCCAGCATTTTTCGCGGCGATGATAGCGTTTTCGATCGTAGAGCTATAGGAGGATGTTCCAAGCGACATACTCATGATCTTCACCCCTCGCTTCACAGCATAATTCATTCCGGCAGCAACAGATGCGAGGCTTCCTGAGCCGTATGAGTCGAGAACCTTTATCGGCATGAGCTTGACTGACCACGCTACGCCGGCAACGCCGCGCGCGTTATCGCCTTTGGCGCTGATGGTTCCAGCACAGTGAGTTCCATGGAAGTGATCGTCAACCGGATTGGAGTCTCCGTTGATAAAGTCGTAGCCGTAGTAGTCATCGATATATCCGTTATTGTCGTCATCAACGCCGTTGTTGGCAACTTCACCGGGATTCGTGGCGATGTTCTCAACCAGGTCAGGATGGGTGTAGTCGATGCCTGTGTCGATCACAGCGACCACAACACTTGATGATCCGGTCGTGATATCCCAGGCGCTCGGGGCGCTAATCATTGGCATGCCCCACAGAGATGAGTACTGAGTGTCGTTAGGGGTGCGGCTGGTCTCAACTATGGCGTTTGCTTCGCAGGTAATCTCCTGACCAGGATTGCTTGCCTTTATTGCATCGCAGAGAGCTTTAATTTCAGCCTCGTTAGCCTCCACCGGGTCTGCACTTCGAGCGCCGAAGGTTGAGGCGCTTGATATCACACCAACCTTACCGTCAGAGAGGCTCTTTGCAAGTTTAGCTCCTTTTGCGAGTTGCAGATTATTCACGCGTGCGGAGGACCGGGCTGAGAATCCATTGGTCAACGAGGGGAACGACACCACGACCTCCTGACCCGGATAAACCCTCTTTGGTCCTTGGGAGTTCTGTGCCACCGCGGACATCGGGAGGGTAAGGGTACACGTCGATGTAATAAGAAGTTGAGTTACTCGGACGAAGATGGAAGATAACTTCATAGGTGAGTCCTTTAAACGTCAAAGGAGGCGTAACAGTCTCGCAGAGATTACCGTGGCAAAGTACGCGCCAATCCTGAAGTTGCATTGAAGTCCAATACTTAGGAGGGCTCATCTGAGGATTGCTTGGTAGTGGGGTTCTCAGGCGGTACATTTTTGCGTAGTGCACAGGTCGCGGTGGTGAAACGATCCGGTTTTCTTTGACTCTCGGGCATCACTTCGTATACTCGGCGTGATGTTGTCCACCTCCTGTGATGTTTCAGCTCCTGCTCCTGATGTAACGCCATTGATCCAAGAGTTGCGGGTCCCAGGTGATGGGGCGGTCCTCGAAATTCTTAATCGTCCTTATTCTCACTTGACCTACCAGAATATTTTCCGCAGCAAGCCGGAGAAATTGCCGGAGTGCCTCCCCCTCACCAACCGGCGCAGGATCGCTTTTGAAGGGGCTCTCGCGTATGCCTTCAGCCAGCCAGACCAGGTGCGGCAGCTCGTCGTCTTTGTTCGCGCCTATGCGCTGCGCATGACGGCTCCGGAGTATGCGCAGGAGCTCGGCCTCAAAGCGCATAGCTACACTCAACTTGAGGCGCGGGGGTTTGATCCGATTCGCTCAGTCCCCTCCTCGTTTGGGTGCTTCTTGCGAGACTGGGAGAGGCGCGCCCAAGCTCGCCCGGAATCAGCGGCCTTCTTTCGATGGGCACAACACCGCCTCGAACGGCTGCTGGTTGGCAAAGAGTTGGAAACGCCGAGGGGCTTTTTTCTCAAGTGCCAGAATCGAGTTGGGTCGAGAGCGTTTGCTGAAGCCACAGGACTCACGCCGAAGATCCTCTCCGACTATCGAAGCTTCAACCGGAACATCACCTTCTCAGAGATGCTTGGTGTCATCGATGCTCTCTCGGGTCCCATAAAGCCAGCTCGTGATGGTGTACATTGGGACTCTCCGTTGGTAGTGGATGCACGCAGGATCTTCTTTCATCACTCGTTGCAGTTAGGGCGGCCGGCGTCAGCAGCCAAGGTGCACATGCTTCTTGTGTGGGTGAACCTCCCTTGTATTGGTCCGGACCTGCATCGA
>JALRCK010000487.1 GCA_023262305.1 Deltaproteobacteria bacterium | reverse complement strand
AACCGCTCGATCCTAGCTGACCCCCGACGGGCTGAAATAAAGGATTTCATCAATGCCGAGGTGAAACAGAGGGAGTGGTTCCGACCTTTTGCCCCGTCCGTGATGTCTGAGTACCGCTACGAGTGGTTTGAGTGTGAGGATGAGAGTCCGTTTATGCTTCTTATTGCCAAGGTACGGCAGCCTGAACTGATTCCGGCGGTGTCGCATATTGATGGAACAGCGCGGGTGCAAACCGTAGGGAAGGGTGAAAATCCCTTCTTTCACGCAATTCTGTCCGAGTTCTTTGCCCTGACGGACGTTCCGGTTCTCCTCAACACCAGTATGAACGGAAATGGTGAGCCCCTTGTAGAAACCCCCAACGATGCGCTGCGTTTCTATCAGCAGGGGAAGGTCGATGCCTTAGTGATCAACGACAAGGTGATTGTAGCAGGCTAGCGGTCCACCGCGAGGCCACCGTGTCTTGGAATAACGGGTGGTGCCGACAGTCTTATAGCGCGCGTTCTCGCAGTGAACGAGGGGCTCCAGGGCGAACCGTTGCTGTCAGCCTCTGCACAACCCCACCACAGTAATCCTTGATTCACGTCATAGGTAGTTACATTCGACCAGGGTAAGACCTCTACCATTCATTGTTGGGAATGGTGTGTGCTCATGGCGTGTCGTTTACTCTTCGTGCTTTTTGCCTCGCTCGCCTTACTCGTCAGCTTTCGTGCTGATGCGGAATCTGAATTCGCCGTCGGAGAGAGGTTTATCGAGGAGACGGTAATAGACGGCATCCCCATTCCAACAGCAGTAGCATTTGCACCCGATTCCCGGCTCTTTATCGCTCTCAAAGAAGGGGGTGTTAGGGTTGTGAACAACGGCGCGCTCCTACCGACGCCGTTCATCGACCTCTCGGCGATCGTCAACAAGGCTACGGATAGAGGTCTGTTGGGGATTGCGGTTGACCCCGCGTTTCCCCAAAAGCCGTATGTCTACCTCTCTTATGTATGGGATCCTCCCGGATTCACTGCCGACGGGAAGGAGTCTCGACCGATTCGTGTTGTCAGGTATGTTGCTGATGCTGCGCAGTCATATAATGTGGCGTTGCCTGGAAGTGAAGAGATTCTCCTCGGAAAGAATAGTCTGCCTCAGTTTATCGCTCCGCCACCCACGAGTGTCGAAGTTTCCTATCCAGAGCGTGCGTCATGCATGACGGGTCTTACGATGGCAGGGGTTCCGATTCAGGATTGTATCGCGTGTGACTCCCTCTCGCACACTGCGGGCACGCTGATGTTCTCTCCTGATGGATACCTGCTTGCGAGTTTTGGAGATGGAGCAAATTACGATTATCCATCGCAGGTCGCGTTCAATGCGCAGAACCCTGATGCCATGACTGGGAGGATCGTTCGCGTTAACCCTGACACGGGCGATGGTGTTCCTGGTAATCCATTCTTCGATCCCGCGAATCCGGCATCGAATAGGTCAAAGGTGTGGTCATTTGGCTACCGTAATCCATTTCGGTTCACCGTGAACCCGAGGAATAGCCAGGTATATGCCGGTGATGTGGGGACCTCGTATTACGAGGAGATCAACGCGGGGAAGGGTGGTAACTTCGGCTGGCCGTGTTATGAGGGAGGATTTACCGACAGAGCCCAACAGGAGGGGCAAGCGACGCTCAGTGAGCGGCAGGTGGGTTTCAAAAGAGCTCCCGCTACGGTCGATTTTTGCAATTCAGTATACGCGAGGGGGCCGTCTGAAGTATTGGCGCCACTCTTTGCCTATCGCCACCCGTATGACGCAACCGGCAAAGACCTCGGATCTTCGATTACGGGACTTGCCTTCTACTCGGGCACCTCCTACCCCGAAAAATACAGGGGAGCTCTCTTCTTTGCAGACTACGCGAGGCTATTTATTAAATACCTGACCTTTGATGCTAACGGTGCACCGACCGTGCACGAATTCGCAAAGGAGATCGGCTCTAATCTAGGAGCGGTCCAGCTCATTACGGGTCCGGATACGAATCTCTACGCTGTGTACCTCGACCTCAAAACGCGAACGGGAGCGGTTCGTCGCTTTCGCCCGATTATTGGACCGAATAATCCCCCTATCGCGAAGGCGTCCGCGGATCCACTTTCTGGCGTGACGCCGCTTGTGGTTTCATTCTCCTCAGTCGGCAGTTTAGATCCAGATGGACAGCCGGTGGAGTTTCTGTGGGATTTCGGAGATGGTGAGAGTTCTATGGATCCCAATCCGACTCATGTGTATACGCGGGTTGGAGCATTCACTGCAAAGGTAACTGTTAAAGAGTCTACCGCGCCATTCGCAACGACCTCGAAGTCGTTCGTCATTCGAACTGGTGTCAATCCTCCCGTGGCGTTTATCGATGCTCCAGATTCAAC
>JALRCK010000486.1 GCA_023262305.1 Deltaproteobacteria bacterium | reverse complement strand
AATAACGGGGCAAACTATGAACAAAGAAGTAAAAGAAGTTACAGCAAAAACTTGTGAAACGACTGGTACAGAAACCTCGAACTGGAGGAGCTTCTTTACAACACCTCAGTGGGCCCTCTACAGCGTCATCATGATTATTGGGCTCCTCCTGCGCTGGGTACTCCTTGATGCTCGACCATATCATCACGACGAATCGCTTCACGGAATGTACGGGCGATACTTCTACGATTTCCCCGACAGTAATTACTACAAGTATGACCCGATGCTGCACGGGCCGATGCTCTACAACAGCATGCGGTTTATATACGCCTGGTTTGGAGACTCTCTCTGGGCAGCCCGAACACCGACGTGCATTATGGGCTCCATCTTCATGTTCATGCCGTTCCTCTTTCGGCGCTACTTCTCACAAACGTCTGTACTGATCCTGACTGCCGCCGTGGCGTTTTCGCCAACGCTCGCGTACTGGGCTCGGTTCCTGCGAGAAGATTCCTGGGTAATCGCCGGGCTGCTACTAACGCTCTACGGATTTACGATCGCGCCCAAATCGTGGAAAGCCTTCTTCGTTCTTTTCGGATTTACTGTTCAATGGTGCACCAAAGAAAGTGCTATCGTGTCCCTTGCAGTGTTGGTCGGATATCTCGTCTTTGAGGCCTTCTTTAAGATCTTTATCCTCAAAGAGTGGGATACCCTTGCTGAGCGCATCTACAGATACATTCAAAAGTTCCCGTGGCAGGTAGCTTGGTCTGTTCTTGTGTGCTTTGGAATCTACGCTTGGTTCTACAGCGCTGGTTTCAGATACCCCGACGGAATCGTAAATGGCTTGGGCGGAAAAGCATTTGATTATTGGTCAAAGCACCACGCCATGGAGCGTATTCAGGGTCCATTCAACTTTCACATTTACGTTCTGAGCTGGTACGAGCTCCCCGTGTTCTTGGCGTTCCTGACCCATGTCGTCCTTTTCTACAGAAGGGCGAGCAGTGAAATCCGCTTTTTCGGATTATGCGTTCTCGGTCTCATCGTAATCTCCTGCTTTGTCACCGACGCGGATACGATTCGACAAAACCGTTTATGGAAGCCGTTTAAGCTCAAGGACAACCTTGATATCGTTGGGCTCCTCGTGCTGCTCCTACATGCGCCACTTGTCACCGTTCAGCACCTATTGAGACGAGAGTACGGTCTTGCTGCCACAGGATACTTTGCGACTGCCACCTTTTTTGTGTACAGCTATCTCGGGGAGAAGGTGCCGTGGCTTTCGGTCTATCCACTTATCTTCATGCTTCCCTACCTAGCACTGTTTTTCGAGGACTACTTCCGTCGATACCCCATCGACTATAAAAATTATTCCGTAAAACGCGCACTCCTCTTGATCGGGTGTGCCCTCTCCGGTCTTGCCTGGATCTTTTTAGTAGAGGAGTGGAACAACCAAGGCTACAATCGAGGGGAGGACTACCTCTTCCTTAGCGTCGGCGTCGTGCTCATCCTCATCGCTCTCCTCGACGAGTTTGGTCACTACCTTGGCAAGTTTAACATAGGTCGATGGCTTACAGTTGGTGCGCTTCTCTTTATGATACGCGCTTCAGTGCAAACCAACTTCCTCTATGGCGGAAGGGAAACTGAATATCTTTCACAAGTGCATACTACGGATGACCTCCATGAGGTGGCTCTGCAGATCATCGATGATGTGAAGAATCAACGGCACGGCTACAAGCCTCTCGTTTTTGCAACAGGCGAGGCGACATGGCCACTCGCATGGTATTTCCGCCACCTCAGGGATGAGTACAAGTTCACCGCCAAACCAGAGGAGCGTGTCAATTACACCTATCTCTTTATCGACTGGAAGGACCAACGCGAACCAGGCGAGATCCCTGAGGGCTACACCGCTCGAAAGCTCAACCTTCGCGGTTGGTGGGTGCCCGAGTTTAAGCAGCTAACGCTCAAGAAATTCCTGCGTTACTCGATTAACCACTATCCGTGGAGCCCCTCGGGGTTTACCTATACGACTTTCTTGATGGCGAAGGACCGTAGTCGTTTCAAACAATAGCGACCGACACCTAAGAGTGCCGGACACGCAACTGGAACGCTCCAAAGCATCCAGGCGGAGGCTCGTCAAACGAGAGGTCGGAGCGCTCGGCAACTAAATCACGAAGCAACGTTTCACGAACGGGAAGGATCCTGATCGTGCCGCCATCTTTCGTGACCCGAACCATCTCGGCGAGGGCAACCCGACACATCTCTTTGTTGTCTTGCGCCCAGAGGAGCACACCCATTCGACTCTCAACCCGATCGAATACTTGATCGACGAACGGAAGCCGCTCCGCCTTGCCGTAGTGCAAAGACTCCGTGGAATTACCTAGGATTGATATATCAACACCGTGAGCTTCTACCCCCTGCTGAC
>JALRCK010000485.1 GCA_023262305.1 Deltaproteobacteria bacterium | reverse complement strand
GCTCTCCAAATGGAAAGGCTCAGGGGTATTCGTTCTGGTTTAAACCAACCTATGGCTTATCGGTTCTCACAGCTGAGTTCGCTTTTGATGTTGGGCTCCTCTCAAAATACCCATCGAGTGTGGAGTATGAGCAGCGATTGAGTGGGGTCGACGCTGCCGGCATTTTCAACCAGACTCAGATCGTTCTCCTGGTAGATAATGATTGGTACATTTCAGGCACTGCGACACAACAAACCAAGCCGGCCGCGTGGGAGCCAGTGAAGGTTGATCCTTCGCAACTCCTCTACGGCAAAGTGCCGTATGTTGCCGGTCTGGGTGCTGCAACTCCCACGGAATATAATAACTCCCTGCCACTTACAGGCACGGTGCGCGCATTCGGTGTGTTTATCGCGCAGGTTAATGGTCGCGTTCGGCTCGATAACTTTACATTGAGCACTACTGGACCCATTCCTTCTGGGATGTCAACGAGCCCGCAGAGTTCGTCGATAGCATTCTGTCCCGCAACGAGCCCGGACGTCACAGGGGCTCCGGCGCCAGTCCCAACTCCGGATCCAGAGGACAGTGATAGTGGTATTGACCGAGGCACTCCAGAGCCTTTGTTCCCTCCGGGGTCTCCCACTCCTGCTCCCGTGCCGAATATTCAGGCAGCTTCGTTCTGCTCAACGACTCAACAGGGTGCGGGGCTCAAGGTTCGAGTCGGAAAGACGGGCCGCAAGGCGTTTGTCACGAAGGGGATCTCAAGTGGTAGCGCAGGGCTTCGCGATAAGGCGCTCGCGCACCTCTTCCTGAGTCGTGTGA
Organism: Deltaproteobacteria bacterium; assembly: GCA_023262305.1. Classification (GTDB taxonomy): domain Bacteria; phylum Bdellovibrionota_C; class UBA2361; order UBA2361; family OMII01; genus OMII01. Next base: position 1,600 of record JALRCK010000485.1, on the reverse strand, counting down.
TGCCGATCGGTGCTGCTGTGAACGTACGTCTGGGTGATTTCGATCCGTCAGCGGGAACTCTCAAGGTTTCCCTGAAGAGGGGCTCGGCGCCGACTTCGATCAAGATTCCGCGCACCGTTCAAACAGCATTCAAGCGATACATTGCGTCTCTCGGAGCGCAGGTTTCAGCGAGTGATCCGATGTTCGGAGCGGTAAAGTCCGGGCAGGCAATCGTTGATACGAAGAAGGCCGCATGTTCGAGCGAGCTCAGGACGGCTCTGACCCTGCGCGCCAAAGCAGCGGGATTGTCTCCAAAGAGGATCTTTGTGAAATAATCGTATTACCTCCGGATGCTGGAAATTGGCATCCGGAGGCATGCTGACGGGCGGTCGCAGTGATTGTCAGTGACTTACGCCTTCAGATGGGCAAAGAGTTCGGCTCGCACCTCCGGATTGCTTATGTGCCAGATGCATCCATCAATAAAGTAGTGATGGATATTGATGAGGCACACAAGCACGAGGAAGTAATTCTCATAGCCTCCATCGGGATAGTTAATCATCTTATCTATTCCCACAAAGACGAAGAGGCTCGCGGCGGTGAGTGCGGCGCTGTACTTCAAGAGGTGTTTGAGTTGTAGTGCTTGTTCCGCTCCAGACGTGGGAACCGAGACACGATTAAGTTCGACCCTAAAAGGGAACGAGAGGTACTGCATCGCGTGAAAGATCTGAACCCAGAACAGAGATTGTGGGTACCACCAAAGGAAAAAATACCAGACGTAGATGCTCACGAATGGCAAGACGAGCGACGAGGGGAGTGGTACCCCAGTTCGTTTGCGGATTGAGATCAGAGTCGCGGAGCCCACAACGAACGACAAGAATCCCACTATGTTTAATCCGAGCATGATATCGGGAGCCCACCCGAGGAGTCGTTCTGGGATATACGAAGGGCTGGTAGAGAGCGCCCAGCCCATTTGCCACAACGCCATAGTTCGCAGGCATCCGCGGAGCGTCTGTCTCTCTGAAATTGTAAACTTTATACCGTAGACGTGGGCGTACGAAGCAATCATCCCCCACGCTTGTCCGGTGTAGTGCAGGGCGAGATAGAGGGCTGTCATGATCATCAGGAGCTGAATACCGCTGCCGTTTCCTCGCGGCGGCATGGCGAGCCAGAGTGAGAGTGCTCCGAGACCGAGAAGGCCTAGGGGGAGGTAGATAGCTGCTGTTCGGTAACGCTGAATATATGTTCGTGAAGAGTAGAGTAGGGCATAGGAGGCCATGAAGTGGGTGCCGTTAAGGAGCACGGTTAGTACAATGAAGTTGCCAAGAATCAGTTCGGTCGGAATTCTTGAACTGAGCGCAATGAAACCCAGGAGGATGATGATCGAGAGCCCTCCCACAAGCCAGGGATCTACGGTGGGGTTGATAATCGCGCGGGACCGGGAATCACTCATCGTTGTGTCATATCTCCGCAGGTATCATGGCAGAGACCTCAACGGTCTGTCCATGCACCGCTGAGGCTCAAGCCTAATGGTGGAGTGTTGTCCTTGATGGTAAGGATCCGGGGTGGTCGCTACGGGCGAGGTGCCTCGTGTATGTTTAAATATCTCAATCTTGTAATCGCT
>JALRCK010000484.1 GCA_023262305.1 Deltaproteobacteria bacterium | reverse complement strand
AAAGACCTCGACCTTGAGCAGCTCAAGAGTAACATCTCCCAGTTAGCTTTGTGGCCGATCCTGCCCTTCGTGGGTCTCTTCTTTGGTCATTACTATCTCAGGTCCCTTCGCTGGAGGCTTCTCTTGCCATCGCCGCACGGTGAGGCAGTTGGGCTCCGTAAGCTCTTTGACTCGATGATGGTTGGGAATCTCGCTACGTTCCTCCTGCCGTTTCGGCTCGGGGAGTTTATCCGTCCACTGATGCTAAGCCGATTATCGAATTACAGCTTTGCGTCCTCGTTCATATCCGTTGTTATCGAGAGGTTCTTTGATCTCTCAGCGGTTCTGATATCGTTTGCAATCGTTATTCCACTCCTGCCGGAGCTGCCGCCGTGGGCAACAGTGGCGGCTTACTCTTTAGGTATGCTGGCGCTGTGCCTCCTCCTCTTTTTGGTATTTGGGTGCCTCTTTCCGAGATTTATTCGATCGATGGTGGACATCATTGTGAAGCCTCTCCCAGATAAATTCGGATCTCTTATAAGCCGGTTTCTAGGAGACCTGTTGACGGGGGCGGGAGTAATAGCAACTCCTGCGCGATTGGCGGCTATCGTAGGACTCACAGTTCTTATCTGGCTCACATCATTCTTGCAATTTTACGATCTTCTCTTCATGTTTCCTCAAGAGCAACGGTCGTTTTTGCTTGGGGTCACCCTATGTGTGTTCGTTTCACTCGCGGTAGCGCTCCCTTCAGCTCCTGGTTTTGTGGGCGTTTTTCAAATGGGATGCGTTGCAGCAGCAGCGCTTTTTGCCTACTCCGTTTCAGCAGCCCAGCTCTATTCTATTCTGGTCCACCTCCTCACATTCTTGATGGTCATTGGAATGGGTTTCTGGGTGCTCACAGCTCGGGACTTAAATCTTTTTGAGCTCAAAAAGGCGGCAGAGAGGGACTCCTAAAGTCAGACAGCCCCGTCATTTGCGTAGTGATGAGAAGGTGCTTGCCCTCGTTTCACTCACTTTGTTGCGTCTAAACCACATAACCTTGCGACAAGCCGTAACGGCATACCTCTTGCCCCAGCTGATCCGTGGACGAGCACTCCTCAAGGAAGTCCGTAGGAGTGGATGGCAGCTGTCTTGGAGATTTGCGTATGAGATTGAGCCCCGCCCGGTTTTTAGTCGCGTTTGGTATTGGCTTGGGGTGCTCTGTCGTATTTACCTTTCCATCATGGTCCTCGGGAACAGTACGAGTTAGCGGGGCGACTCAGTCGTTAGGCACCTCTCACACAAAACTGAATAATCCAGCAGATCACACCGAGGAATCGCTACCTCGTCTTGTTATAGAGACAAAGCACCACACCCTCACCGTAACTGTCCCAGGAAGACAGCCGATGGTAATGAAGGCTCAGGGGGCTTATGCTCTTAAAGCCGGATCGCACTCTGTTGAGAGAAAAGAGCTTGAGCCCCTCTGGCAGGCTCCGCCGACGTACTTCCTGCGACGAGGGCTTCAAGTTCCGCCACACGATTCTTCGTCGCGTTTTTTGCGAGGTGCTCTTGGTCATCAAGCGCTTCTTCTAGATGGTTCCATCGCGCTTCATTCCGGACCGATCTGGAACGACGACGTTGGTGGGGTACGTTTGTCAGTTCAGGATATGGCGATGCTCTTTGATGTCGTTCCTGTTGGAGCCAAGGTGGAGGTGCGGTAGAGAACAGAGGAGTGGTGGTCCTTGAACCATCGATAATCTCGCCACAGGGTTTCGTCAGTCTTACTCCCTGTGGAGTTTGACGCTCTGTGCTTCTCTCTGCCGAGGCGCTTCCTTATCTTCGTCGATATCCCTCCCATCGGGTCCGCGCTTCTTCGGCTTCACAACCACTGTGCTTGGCGGTGTCGGAGGGGCTTTGGGCTTAAAAGTTCTGAGGAGCGCGTGCTCCAAAACCTTGAGGATATTAGCTACTAACGAAATGAGTCTCTCAAAGACATTTCCCTCGTACTTGTAGTAGGGGTTTTTGAGTACTCCAAAGGTCGCGCCTCGGCGCGGTCGAGATGGCGTAGTGTTTTTTGGTTCAGTTGATACGGTAGCCTCACCATTTTGTGAGAGCGTCGGAGAGGATATTTTGCGCCGCTCTGGTCGAGCGCTGAGTCGGACCACGCTGATCGATTGTATGGACGCGCTCGCGAGGTCGGTGTTTTCAGGCTTCGCCTCCGCCGAGAGAGCGATATCGGTGACTTTTGACGCATGGAGTTCATTGAGGTCGATCGCCTCAGGGGAGGAGCCGGTCAATTGTGAGCCTCGAGTTCTTTCCGTCATCGAACAACTCAGTCAAGAAGTCCTTGTGTATTATGGCGGTAATTGAGGGTACTGTGCCTTAAAAGTAGCAACCTGTCCAAATGAGATGGGAGACTAAGACTAAAACGGTAAGGGATATTCGTAG
>JALRCK010000483.1 GCA_023262305.1 Deltaproteobacteria bacterium | reverse complement strand
GCCACCGTTACCACCGTAAGCCCCCGACTTCGCGCATTTTCGGCGAATTCGATGGGGAATTGCCCGTTTCCAGCGACTAAGCCGATCGGAGAGAAGAGTTCAGGAGATGATTCGTGCACTGCGTTCATGTCTGGTGCGGGGACGATAGGACTATGGGCTAAGTCCGTCAACCTATTGACCTCACAAGGCAATGGCAAAAAAACCACATATCGAGTAGTTAGAGCTGAGTAGCCCGATGCCTTAAAAGCCCTCTAAGAGTTAACGGCTCTGCCGTGGTAGTATGAGGGGGGAAGTGGTCCCAACGGTCTAAAAATCTCGTCTTCATGGCGAGGTGGCCCCCTTCAGTAAGGACGTGAGCAGGGCTAGAATAGAGCGGTAGTGTGTCTTCGGCAGGTAGCCTCTGATCTCATGCGAGTAGTTTGTGTTCATATTCCCCGACGTGCCTCGAGCGATGCGGGCGCCGTACAGGAGGTGGAGTGGTCACTCTTCACTCCTAAGTTTTTCTGCCACCAACTCGATGATCTTATTGAGAGCATTTGGGAGCCCTTCTCCCTAGAGTTCTACGCCGCTAACAAGATGGTCTACGTCTGTATGGCCGGCTCAGACCACATGATCGACATCCTTACTAACGGTGTCTACTCATGGATGGGAGACGCTGAGATACGTGACGTTGAGGACTACACCCAACGCTTCGGTCCAAACACTATGGTTGTTGGAGCCGAGATGAAGTTGTGGCGTCCAGAGGTGTATCCCCTCAAGGATTACCGAGCGCTCACGTGGGACTCGATGGCGTCTATTGTGACCCCTCTCTCTCAAATTCCTGATAATGATCGGATGCTCTACCAGGTTGTTGTGCGTCCCTTGAAGGATACTCCTCTTCTCCACCTCAACTTGGCTTTTAAGCGTGCGGAGGAGAACTTCGTTCGTCATCTTCGCGCGCGCTCATGGCTCAAGAAGGGGCTGGCAGTAAACAGTACGAAATTGATCCACGAAAAGTGTACCGGGAACTTAGCATCTGTCAGCTTTCGAATTGCATCGTTTGCAGACATCGCCCCGAACGCTCCAAAATCAGAGCGTGCCGCGACGTATCAGCGACTGGGTACCAACGTAGAGACGATTGCGAGCGCACTCAAGGCTTTCAATACGAATGACGAGAATCGTCTGATCATGGGGCGATTGGAGTCGGGCAAAGCTTTCACTTCTCGACTTATTGACCGCAAGTTTTACAAACCGATGATGCTCTCTACAAACGAGGTGAGCACGTTATACCACCCTCCGCTCCTTGCTACGCTTCCCAATACAGCGATAGTGCTCTCTCGCAAGGCTCCCCCGCCGCGCAATCTCCCTACAACAGCAACCGATCCTGATATCTGCACCTTTGGAACGGTCAACTACCGAGATCTCTCAACGAAGTTTGGTATCAAACGCTTTGATCGCCAAAGACACCTCTACATAGTCGGCAAATCAGGCAGCGGGAAATCGTGCTTGATGCAGCTTCTTGTTCGAAACGATATGGAGCAGGGTTTAGGTTGCGCCGTTATCGACCCTCACGGCGATCTCGTTGACGACATTATGAAGTTGGTGCCCAAGCACCGCATCAAGGATGTTGTCATCTTTGATCCGTCAGATGTTAATTTCCCAGCGAGCTTCAACCCGATGGATCCCGTTCGCCCAGAGCTACGAGTACGTGTGGCTTTGAGTTTCCTTGACGCATTCAAGCGGGTCTTTGGAGGAGACTGGTCGCAAAAGATGGACCACGTCCTTCGCTACGCCATGCTGGGTCTTTTGGGAGTCCCTGGCTCGAATATCCTGAGCCTTCGGCGCATGCTATCTGACGAGCAGTTCCGCGGTGAGATTGTTCGCCGGGCTACTGATGAGTCTGTGAAGCGGTTCTGGTTGCGGGATTTCGTTGCTCGACGTCGAGAGTTCGAGGAGGGTCCGATGTCTCGGCTTCTCAATCGCCTCGATGAGCTACTCGCCTCAGAAAACATCCGCAACATCCTCGGACAATCAACGAACGCCTTCAACTTTAGAGCATTCATGGACTCTGGGAAGATCGTTCTGATTAAGATCTCCAAAGGTGTCCTCGGCTCAGAGAACGCTACCCTCCTCGGCACTCTGATTATTTGGAAGATCTATGAGGCTGCAATGTCTCGGGCTGACATACCTGCCGAGAATCGCAAAGATTTCTCTCTCTACGTTGATGAGTTCCAAAACTTTGCGACAGAATCTTTTACTGAAATTTTAAGCGAATCGAGAAAATACAACCTCGCTCTTACCTTCGCGAACCAGTACCTTGGTCAACTCCCAAGTGCAATTCGAAAGACCGTATTCGGTAACGTTGCGAACATCCTCTCATTCCGGGTAGGCTCAGACGACGCTGGTATTGTGGCCCAAGAGTTCAAACC
>JALRCK010000482.1 GCA_023262305.1 Deltaproteobacteria bacterium | reverse complement strand
AACGTAGAAGAGGTTTTGCATGGTGAGACCGCGGCGGGGGAGCGCGATGAAGCCACCCGTTCAAGGCTTGCCTACGCCCTGAAAGTTTTGAAAGAGTACGCGACGGCGCTCAAGGGAGTCAGAGAGAGCGGCGTCATCGATCACAAGAGCTTCCCTTTCGGTATGTGAGTTTGGGTCTTCTGATATGCGCATAGCTTTCTACGCCCGAACGATTCCATTTCACGATAAAACGGTAGAGACAGAACCGCTTGGGGGTACAGAGACGGGTGTTGTTCGGTTAGCCCGGGAGCTGAAAAGTCTTGGGCATGAGGTGGTAGTTTTTACGAGTGAAGCGAATGCTCCTCTCAGTAACCCGCTCTATGTGCCGGCCACTGCCTTGGGGGATCTCGGCAGAGTTGACCTCTTCGTCGGTATCAGGGACTGGAATCACCTCTTCCTCCCCATAGACGCTCGGCTGAAGATGTTGTGGACGGGAGACTCTCCCTTGCAGCCTTTTACTCGGGGTTTAGGCGACAAGCGGGTTTCTGAGCACGTTGATGCCCTTTTGGCTGTGAGTGAATGGCACGCCAACAACCTCTGTGAAGCATCGGGGTTTCCGCGCTCAAAAGCTTGGGTTATCGGCAACGGAATAGAGCCGTCCTACTTTGAGGGTGAGGAGCAGCGGGTGCGCAAGCGGTTGTTCTATTCGTCATTGCCGTATCGGGGGCTTCAGCTCATGCCTGAGATCCTCCCTCGAATTATTGATGTGCATCCGGACGTAGAATTCCACTCTTTCAGCGGCTTCAAAGTGTATCAAGGTCTCGCTGCAGATGGTGATAAGATCGATTTTGATCGTACGGTGAGTGCGCTATCCCGTTTTCCGCAGTTCCATAACCATGGAAATGTTCCTCAGGCCCAGCTGGCGCGGGAGATGATGAAATCGTCTATCCTGTGCTACCCAAATACCTTTGAAGAGACGTCGTGCATCACCGCGCTGGAAGCGCAGGCTGCTGGATGCGCGATCGTTACGAGCGCTCTAGGGGCACTGTCTGAGACGGTCGGAAGTGCAGGAATCTTAATTAAGGGTGAACCTGGCTCTCCCGAGTATATCAATCATTTTGTCGAAGCCTTCTGAGTGATGACGTGAAACTCGACGCCTTTTCTGAGGCAGCCAAGCGTCAGGCGCAACACGCTTCGTGGGCTGCAATCGCTTCACGATTCTCAGAGTTCGTCGAATCCAAACTGTAAGGCGGCTGTTTCAATGCGCCTAGTTCGCTAAATCCATCATGTGGTCGTGAGCGAGAGCTCTGACCTCTACCGTTGTACTAGGGTCGGAGAGGAGCTGTCCAAAAACTGAGAGCGAGTCTTCTGCTCTCTGGAGTCCTTTGAGCGCGATCCCGAGTGAGAGGAGAGCGAGGGGGTGGTGCGGGTCGGGAAGGTTTCGAACCGGCTCGACGCATTCCAGCGCGCGACCGTGGTCTCCGATGTCGTTATAGAGGGAAGCGAGAGCGGCACGAGCGGTGACGCACATCGGGCTTATCTGCAGCGCCCGCTGGTAGAGGAGGGCAGCGTGACCAGGGCGACCAGAACGAGAGACGACCATAGCCAGGTTGCACCACGCGGTGAGAAAAGAGTTGTCTATGGCGAGGGCTCGTCGCAGCACTTTCTCTGCATCCGCAAAGTATTTGTGACGATAAAAGAAGAGCCCGTAGTTGCTCAAGACCTCCTTGCAGTTCGGATCTATTTTGAGCGCAGCATTGAATGCCGATTGCGCCTCTTCGGTTTGTCCGACCGAAGCGAGCACGTGTGCTAGGTTGCTCCACACCCAGAGCTGACCCGGATCGATTCGCACCGCCTCCTTGAATGCGTTGATCGCATCAAATGGACGACCTCCAAGGTTATGCTCAATGCCGAGCTCGTAGTAGGCCTGCCAATTATTCGGGTCTCTCTTGAGCTTCTCGATGCCGAGCTCGGTATAGAGGCGACCCTTTGTCTCTGCACGATGAGCAGAGGCCTCTGGAGTAAAGCCGTAGTGGTGAATCAAGATATCACTTTGGACGATAGTGAGTTCCGGTCGACGTTTGATGGACGGGCTTACATCCTCATGAATAATGCCATCGAAGGTGATGTTGAGGCGATTGGGCCACAAACGCACAAGGGGGCTTTGAAAATATCCCTGGGCACCCCGTTCCATCTCCGGGTATTCCCCTTTGCACGCGACTGAATTGTTGAGTCGGAGGTCGTTTGTGTAGTGTCGCTGATTGAGGAGGTAGCAGGTATTGGTCTTGGTGGTGAGGGTCTTCACGAGCGCGTGGTCATTGGGTCGGATCTCCTCATCCGCATCGAGAACGAGGATCCAATCCTTGGTCGCATGTTGAAGGGAGAGGTTTCGCGCCTTGGAGAAATCGTTCTCCCACGGTGTGTGGTATACCTGTGCGC
>JALRCK010000481.1 GCA_023262305.1 Deltaproteobacteria bacterium | reverse complement strand
ATATTGGTGATTACCTCTACTCCCTGCGGTTCAATGTGATCTCGTAAGCGGACTCCAGTTTCAGCGATGACGTCATCGTGAATGAATATCCGCTCTGCATAAATCTTAAGGAGCGTGGCCAGGTAGCGGCGACCGAGCTCCTTGATTCGGAAATTGGCGCGTCCCCATGTCCTGCCGTACCAATTGATAGGCATGCGCGCCACCGAGAAGTTTCTCACCAGCACTCCAAGGGAGAGCTCGATCGTGAGGTTGAAGTGCGATGCGTACAGGGGCATTACCGAGCGAACAGCCTCTGCACGGTACATCTTAAAGGAGTTCGTAAGGTCGTTGTGCTTCGTTCTAAAGAGGAGTTGGAGCCCCTTGTTCCCGGTACGGTTGGCGAGGAGCTTTACCTTCGGGTAATCCGTTACAACGCTTCCACGCATGAACCGGGAACCAAACACCGCGTCGTATCCCTCGTTTATCTTGTGGTAGTAGCGCACGATGTCCTGAGGGTCGTCCGACATATCGGCCATGACGATCACAACAAGGTCTCCCTGAAAGTGCTCAAGGCAGCTTCGCACGGCACGGCCAAAGCCTCCGGGCGGAGTTCGGTTCACCAGACGGACCGGGATTCCCTTTTCCATCCGGGACTCGATAACACCGCGTGTGTTATCCTTGCTGTTGTCGTTTGCGATTACGAATTCGTATGGGATGCCAGCATCGACAAGGGTCTGAGAGACGGTGTCGATCGTGCGACCTATATTTCCCTCTTCATTGTATGCGGGGATGCAAACTGAGAGCGTGGGACGGCTCTTGAGAGGAGTCAACGTGAAGGTCTTTTTCTTGGACATCACAGCACAAATACTTAGCCTGAGCCGGTTATTCTAAAGGACGGGCAAGCCAAGTCAAGGCAGCCACTTGGGCTAATCGTTTAATTTGACGAAAGGCCAGAATCCCCATAGTATCCACCGGTTATTTAAGTTGGCGGGAGTAGGGCCGGTAGGCCTGTCGTCACGGGGTATCAGGAGGGCGGAAATGGCTAATGAGGCGGCTCGGGAAGTGGAGTTAGGAGCAGGTGGAGCGGTAGCAGGCGACCATGTGGAAGCCGGAACGGGGAAAGAGCAGGAGATCTACACCAAGCGCTTCTCAGACGCTCAAGAGCGCACCCGCGAAGCTACCTGGAAGGTCCTTTGCCACGATTTCCTGCAGCGTTTCGTTGGTGACGACAAAGTAGTTGTCGACCTCGGGGCAGGAGACGGGAATTTCATCAAGAACATCTCCGCTAAGCGACGTATCGCCGTTGACTCAAGCCCGCACGTTCGTCAGTTGGAGCAGCTCGGCATTGAGGTGTTGCAGTGCCCGGCGCATGAGATGAGCTCTCGGCTCAACCGGGTGGCGGATGTCATCTTTATGAGCAACTTCCTTGAGCACCTTACGGAGAAGCGGGCAGTGCTCACATTGCTTGAGGAGTGTAAGAAGGTTCTTAAGCCGGGCGGTCGAGTCATTATTCTCCAGCCGAACATCAGGTATGTTGGCCCAGCTTATTGGGATTACATCGACCACCACATCGCTCTCACAGAGCACAGTTTGACTGAGGCTCTGACCGTAAATGGGTACTCGATTGAGACCCTGATTCCGCGGTTCCTGCCGTACACGGCCAAATCGGCACTCGGATCAGCGCTCGGAGGGGGGGAGAGGGATTGGTTGATAAAGCTGTACCTCAAGATTCCGCTTCTCTGGAAGGTGTTCGGGCAGCAAACCTTCGTAGTCGGTCGATTGCCGGCATAGGAGGTCGTGTGCCGAGCTCTGAGACAAACGCAGCAGATACCTTCGTGCCTACACAGGCTGAAAAAAGCTCGGAGGCGCAGCCGCTGACGAATCAGATTCTTGAGGCTCGTCTTGAAAAGGCGTTGGCGGATGTTAAGCGTCTTAAGGGTGAGCGGGATGAATTCAAGCGCCAGTTCGACCTGATGGTTCACTCTGCATCGTGGCGGGTTACGGCGCCCTTGCGCCGATTGAGCAAGATAGCCCGGAGTGTATTTCCTCTAACCGGAAAAGGGGAGCACGCTCTCACTGCTGTAATCGAACGGAGCCTGGTGGCTCATGGGGATAGCTACGTTATCAACGGTCCGACTCCCACCTTTGACCTTGAATTTCAGGAGGGGGAACTCGGAAAGGAAGGCATTCGACCCGGTTTGTATTCAATCGACGCAAAGGTGGAGACTCCAAAGGGGCTCCTCTACTTTTTTCTCTATCTGGGGCGCAAAGATGGATCCGGAAAGGGGTTTAGTGAAACAGAGCGATTTTTCCTCTCGTTTGACTCGCGTAGGAGCGGTCGGCACTTAATCCAAATTCCAGAGGGGATTCGCTACCTGCGATTGCAGGTGTACGATTTTGATGGGCGGTTTACGCTGTCGGATATAAAGCTTCGTCATCTGGGGAG
>JALRCK010000480.1 GCA_023262305.1 Deltaproteobacteria bacterium | reverse complement strand
AACCATTTCCCTCACATTAATTGTGGAGACTCATCCGTGGTCATCTCAAACATCCACCTCCTCCTCATAGCTTGTCTCGTCGCCATCATTTCGACGCGGACGCGGGTGCCGTACACCGTTGGTCTCGTCCTCGTTGGACTTCTTTTGAGCTATGTAGGAAGCGATCCCTCTACGCACCTCTCTCACGATCTCATTTTTCACTTACTCCTCCCTCCCCTCATCTTTGAGGCTGCTTTTCACCTGAAATGGCGAGAGCTCAAGCCCATTATGACCCCTGTCATCGTCCTTGCTACCGGAGGAGTGCTCGTTGCCGCCGCTGTTTCGGCCTCGCTCCTCTTTGCGTTCAGTGGGCTCTCTCTCCTAACCTGTCTCATCATCGGGATCGTTCTCTCTGCGACCGACCCCGTTTCCGTGCTCGCACTCCTCAAAGAGGCGAAGCTCCCCTCTCGAATTCACAAACTTATCGAGGCGGAAAGTCTCTTTAATGACGGAGCAGCTTCTGTGCTCTTTATGCTCGTACCACTTGTCGTTGCTGGCACCATTTCACCGGCAGGGATAGCTACCATGTCGCTCACCTGCATAGCAGGAGGCATCGCAATTGGAATCGCAACAGGAGTCGCTGCGATAGCCATAGCTGGAAGAACCAAGGACCACCTGGTTGAGATCTCGATGACCGTCATCGCCGCATTTGGATCGTTCAACCTGGCTGAGAGCGTGCACGCTTCGGGGATCCTCTCTACTTTAAGCGCTGGCATGGTGATTGGAAACCTTGACCGAGCTGGAGCGCTCTCAGAAAAGGGGCTCGAAGCCGCGCACTCCTTTTGGGAGTTTGCCTGCTTTGTGGCCAACTCCCTCATCTTTATTTTAATCGGCATAGACCTCGAGCTCTGGGAGGTTCCCGGTGTCACGCGCCTAATCGTGCTGACTATCGGAGCGATGTTGATCGGCAGAGCCGTGTGTGTCTACGGCTGCAGCGCCCCATTCGCCCGCACAAAACACCGCGTGCCTCTCAACGTCCAGAACCTCCTCTTCTGGGGCGGTCTACGTGGCGCGCTCTCGATTGCGCTGGTGCTGTCCCTTCCCGCAACGATGCCCGAACGGAATATCATGATAACGGCTGTCTTCCACGCCGTTGTGTTCTCGATCATCGTTCAAGGGATAACGGTGGCCCCTCTCATACATCGGGTGAAGAGAGCCTCAAGTTAGCTGGGCCATTACACCGACTCTCAGGCATGGCAATACGCCTTGAGTTGTAGACGCTTTTCCTCTGCAGGTCATGGTATCGAGTCTTCGGCCGCTCAACACCCAAGGTATTCCAAGTTGAAATATTTTAATAAGCACCGCGAAGACCCTAAAAATGCGGTGGGCGCTGCCATGAGTTATTGTATCTGCATCCTCCGCTGTCTACGCAGCGAAACTTGTTCATCTACGAGTACGCAATGAGGGCGCAGCGCCTCTGCATGTGAAGACCAAAAACCTTACTTTCGAGGACTCATCGGAAAAGGAGAGCTTATAAAAAAAGCACCGGCGCGACGAACGCAAAGAACGCACCTACAAGGTACATACCGATTGAAACCTTGAGAAGGATGGCGGAAAACCTTTGTGCTCGCTGGCACTCGGCAGCAAGGGCCGGATCGGCAGGACAGCTCTGTGGAACGTAGATCCGCATCAGAGTATTGGCCACGAGGAGGACACCCGCCACAACGAACACAATCCCCTTGTGCTCAGAGAACCACACCAGCTGCGGAAAGATACCGAGGAGCGATACGAAAGTTGCCCCGGCGCCCAAAGCAACAAAGAGAGCAGGCAACGCACAACACACTAAGGTGCCGAGAGACATCAGTAGGGTCGCGCATGAAACTGCTCTCTGAAACATTACTTAGCCCTCTCGATCTTGGTTACCTCATAGCCACTATCAACGATACTTTCAGTCAGAGCTGCGTCACTCAACGTGGCGCCAGGCTTGGTTTCTATGGTGACGAGCTTCTTGTCGAGGTCGACATCGACCTTCTCGACCCCCTCCTTGCGCATGAAGGTCTTCTTGATCCCCTGCGCACAGAAAGAGCACACCATCCCCTTAACGGAGACAGTTATCGTCTCAGCAAAGGCGGTTGAGACATGTCCTACGACAACCATGAACGCCACTAATACGGCATACCTCTTCATATTCGTTCTCCTTAAAAGTGCGCGGCGCCAGCAACGAAGGGGGTCCCTTCATTGAGACTCGCTCCCAACTCAAGCACAAAGTTAGAGTAAAACAACCGCACCATCGGCGTAACCCGCACCCCTTCATCCATCTCTGGCATGATATCAAGCTGCATCACAAGCCAAGTGTTGAGAGCGTCAAAACCAGCTTTGTAGGGAGCTACCCCCGCACGCGCCCGGTACCGACTGAACTGAACATCTGAGTCCGATTGGAGAGTTTCAGCGGAGAGCTGAGAA
>JALRCK010000047.1 GCA_023262305.1 Deltaproteobacteria bacterium | reverse complement strand
ATCCACGACCTTATCAAAAAAATCTAATCCTTTAATCGATGTATGCTCTGCAGGTTCGGTATGGCTACCATACAAATGTTGTGCAACGGCACGATAGAGTGTGTCGTTAATAAGAGATGATTTACCACTACCTGACACACCGGTAATGCAGGTGAGAAGTCCAATCGGTAATTTTAAATGCACATTTTTTAAATTATTTCCCTTGGCACCTTTGAGCTCTAACCATTTCAAAGTGCGTGGTAATACTCTTTTATTTTTATATTTAATTTCCTTACGACCACTAATGTATTGACCTGTCAGTGATTGAGGATGTTTCGCAATCATCTTAGGTGTTCCCTCAGCGACGATATAGCCCCCATGTTCACCAGCTCCGGGGCCAATGTCGATAACATGGTCAGCTGAAAGAATGGCATCTTGATCATGTTCAACCACGATGACCGTATTACCTAAATCACGTAACCTTTTTAAGGTTTCAAGTAAGCGGTCGTTATCACGTTGGTGTAAGCCAATAGAAGGCTCATCAAGCACATACATCACACCAGTTAAGCCACTCCCAATTTGTGATGCTAAGCGAATACGTTGCGCTTCTCTGTTGTGCACTGCTCCTAACTGCCTACAGTGCGCGCAACCCAGCCTTTGCGCGCTTTCCTACAACAGCTCTTTTGGAAGTTGTAGCCCCACTGCACGCGGCCGTCGATTTTGCACAGGATTCCTCTCGAAGGATCTGGACGAGCTATGTGGCCCTGCGCTCAGTCGCTGACGAGAACCAAGCATTACGCGCACGTCTCACCGAGCTGGAGAGCGAGCGGAATGCATTGGTGGAGTTCAAGGTCGAAAATCAACGATTGCGGGGACTTTTAGAGTTGAGCTCTGTTAGTCAGCTCAAGGGAGTGTCAGCGGACGTGATCGGTGATGAACCGAGTGGTTGGGGACGAGGCATTCTCGTTAACAGAGGTGCATCTCATGGTGTAGGCATAGGCATGGCCGTGGTTCACCCGCGCGGCGTTGTGGGACAAGTGGTCGCGGTTAGTCCTAATTTCGCCCATGTTTTGTTGGTTACGGATCACTCAAGCGGTGTCGATGTCATGACACAGGATTCGCGAGTGCGGGGAGTTATCGAGGGGATAGGTAGTGACCATTGTGAGCTGAGATATGTGAGCAAAGAGACCCCAGTGCGTGTTGGTGATGTCGTGATTACCTCCGGCATGGATGGAGTATTCCCTAAGGGGTTGCCAGTCGGCTCGGTTTCGAAGGTTGCAGTAGAGACCGGGACGTTGCTTCAAAATGTAGAGATTAAGGCATCGGTAGATTTTGACAAGCTTGAGGAAGTGCTCGTGGTGACCGGAGTTGCCGGGCAAGGAACTCGAGTCGAGGAGGCCAAAACGCTTGTGAAAGTGGATACCCTCGAAAAGCGGAGAGAGTAAATGGCAAAGGCATGTTGGATGGTAGTGTATGCGGTCATGGCCCTCGCAGTTCAGGGCATGCTCGGGCACCTCGGTGTGCCGGGAGCGCTTGTACCGCAGCTCTTGCTCATTCTGGTCGTCGCGCTCTCGTTTAGTGAGGCGAATTCATTTGGATCTCTCATGTCTTTTGGTATCGGGTTGCTCCTGGACTTCTCCTCCGCGACGCTCATCGGACCTTGGGCTGGATCGTGTGTCGTAGTTTTTTGCATTTTAGCGCTCCTCTCGCAGCGACTCTTCATCGATTCAGGGATTGCGGCGATGGTGATAACCTTCTCCTCGGTAGTGGTCGCAAACGTGCTCTTTTCTCTTTTTGGTTCCGAGTATCCAGCGTTGACCTGGGAATATCCGCAGAGAGTTTTCGGTCAAGCGATTGTCACCGCGGTGCTTGCGCCGATCATTTTGAGCTTTCTTGTTCGTAGAGCTCGTCGCATGAGTAATGCGTTGATCGGGCGGGGGAACGCTCTTTCCGCGGTGTAGATCATGGCGTATTCCGAGAGACCAGCGATTAACGTCACGCCTCGGCTCTGGATCGCGGTAGGTATAGCCGCGGTGAGTGTCTTTGTTCTCGCGTTGCGTTTATGGCACTTGCAGATTATCAGAGGAAACTTCTTTCGTGATAGGTCAGAGAACAACCGTCTCCGTATGGTGTATGTTCCGCCGCCTCGCGGTTTGATCGTCGATAGAAATGGAGAGGTGCTCGTCCGAAATCGACCGTCGTTCAACATCGATTTCGTTTCGGAGGATAGTCCAAATCCGGAGGAGACTGTTCGAACGCTCGCCGCAATCACCGGGAGCCCACCGGAGGAGTTGCTTGAGAAGCTCGCCCGACCTGGTAAGCGGAGGATGTACGAGCCAAAGCTCTTGTTGCGTGATGTATCGAGAGACATGGTGGCGCGTGTAACCGCGCAACGATACCGACTTCCGGGTGTCGTGATCTCGGTGGTCCCAGCGCGAGACTACATACATGGCGATCTGGCAGCTCACGCTATCGGCTATATTCGGGAGATCTCGGCAGAACAGCTCAAAAACCCACTCTATGCGGGCTACCGTATGGGCGACGTGATCGGGCAATACGGTGTTGAGTCGCGGTACGAGAGGTATCTGCAGGGGGAGCGTGGTTCTCAAGCTGTTATTGTGAACGCCGCGGGCAACAAGATAGGAGAGGCGTACTCCCACCTTGCACTTCCGGGCAGTGATGTGATGTTGACTATCGATCGGCGTCTTCAAGAGATCGCGGATAGAGCCCTGAATGGAAAAAAGGGTGCAGTAGTCGCGATGAATCCTAATAACGGGGATATTCTCGCGATGGCTTCAGCGCCTCGGTTCGCGCCCGCTGTATTTACTACCGAAGTCTCGAAAGAAACGTGGGCTGACATCACTGACCCACGCGGTAATAAGTTGACCAACCGGGTCTCACAGGGGGTGTATCCCCCGGGGTCGGTGTTCAAGATCTTTGTTGCCTTGGCTGCATTGGCAGAGGGTGTTGTGACGCCTCAGGAACGGTTCTTTTGTCCGGGTTACCTCACCTTCGGTAAACGGAAATTCAGGTGTCATAAACACTCAGGTCACGGGTCGGTCGACCTCTTTGACGCCATGGTTCAGTCATGTGACGTTTACTTTTACACGGTCGGGCAGCGCCTCGGGGTTGATCGTATTTATCAATACGCCCACGACCTCTATGAGTTTGGAGAGCAGACGGGGCTTGGAATCGGCGATGAGAGTTCAGGGCTGATACCCTCAACGGCGTGGAAGGCGAAATATTTCAGGAACCCGGAGGATAAGAAGTGGTATCCCGGGGAAACACTCCCGGTCTCAATCGGGCAAGGCGCGATAACCACTACGCCACTGCAGATAGTTCGTGGACTGTCCGCGGTTATAAATGGGGGCGCGATCGTCAAACCGCGCTTGGTGCGCAAGGTCGTTGCGAGTGATGGGCGTGTTCTTGAGGAGGTGCCGCCCGGTCCTGAGGTGCTGAGAACTCTCGACATCGCCCCGGATATAGTTGAGCGAGTCAAAAAATCTATGGTTGGTGTAGTGCTCGACAAGCGAGGGACCGGTCGCAAGGCAGCGCTTCCTGAAGCTAGTGGCATCGTGGTTGGTGGAAAGACGGGCACAGCGCAGGTGGCATCGAAGGAGTCAGGCATTAAGGACGAGGATCACGCGTGGTTTGCTGGCTATGCTCCTGCCGATAATCCTCAGATCGTCGTCGCTGCTATTATTGAGAACGGTGGTCACGGAGGGGCCGAAGCGGCGCCAGTCGTGCGAGAGGTTCTGATGGCATATTTTGGCATCTCTGATCCCCCACCTGAAGAGAAGAAGCCGCTCAAGAAAATCGCAAGGAGGCCTCGCAGTGAGTAGAGTCGAACGGCGGATCTTTGCCAATTTTGATTGGACGCTTGCGATTTTTTCAGTGGTGATTCCGCTGCTCGGTTTGATCGTGTTGTTCAGCGCTGGGTATGACGCCGACTCATCGGTTGATCTCTTTGGACTCATCACGGTGAACTTTCCAAGTGCCGCCTGTCTGAAGCAAGGTGTGTACTTCTTGGCAGGGCTCCTGGTGATGGCCATCGGGGTGTGCATCCCAACGCAAGCGCTCTATCGATATGCTTTCGTGATCTACGGTATCGCTCTTGGTCTCTTGCTGGCGGTTGCTGGTTTCGGCGTCGTTGTGAATGGTTCAAGGCGATGGCTAGACCTGGGTGTGTTTAATCTTCAGCCCTCTGAGTTTATGAAGCTCGGGTTGATAGTGATGATGGCACGGGTATTGTCAAAACGAACTCCACAAGACGGAGTTTCGTATCGACTCTCGGAGCTGATGGTACCGTTGGTGACTATTGGCATCCCCATGCTCTTAATCGCACGGCAGCCTGATTTGGGAACTGCGCTTTCGTTGGGGATCGTTGGGGTGTCCCAGATTCTGTTCATGGGGGTTCGACGCAAAACGCTCCTGGCGATCGTCGCTGTGGTGCTCGTTCTCGCCTATCCCGCGTGGGAGATGCTGCACGATTATCAGCAACGGCGAATTCTTGTGCTACTGGATCCAGAGTCTGATCCTAAGGGGAGTGGCTACCACATCACGCAGTCTAAGATAGCGGTTGGTTCCGGTGAGCTCTTTGGGAAGGGATACCGTCAGGGAACCCAAACCCAACTTGAGTTCCTTCCGGAGCACACCACCGATTTTGTCTTCTCTGTTCTCGCTGAGGAGTGGGGGTTCGTCGGATGTGTAACGATTCTCGGACTCTTCCTCGGGCTCTTTGTCGCATCGTTGCGAATAGCCGGTCGCACCCGGGATCTCTTCGCCTGCCTCGTTGCGTTTGGTATTACTGTTCAGATATTCGCTCATGTCGTTATCAACATCGGGATGGTAATAGGGCTCATGCCTGTTGTAGGAATTCCTCTTCCTCTTATAAGTTATGGGGGGTCCTCAATGCTCTCTATCCTCTTTGGTTTAGGTATTGTGCAGGGGGTTAGTATCCGGAGAATGCAGTATCGCCCCTCGTAGAATAGACTGTGTGAGGCAGGGTAGGTTTAGTGGTGAATCGTATGTTTCGAATTGCTCTCTATCTTCTTGGCGTGGCTTTGGTTGTTGGGTCGGCGCCATTCGCCAATGGTGAGGAGGTTCCCCGTGTTACCTTCGCCCCGATGACTCAGGATGAAGTTGACCGGTTCCGCGATGCTTTAAAAAACAATTCGTCTTTGGTGTCCGTTGCCCCGCGGCAGTCGCAGCTCGTTGATGCAAATGCTGAAGGGACCTGGGCTGGCTCTCAAACAGATGTCGTGACAGGCATCGGTAGTATCGTTCTCCGTTTTCGTCCCTCCACCGATGAGTTGTTGGCGCGTTCCATAACCACCGAAAACGAATCAAAGGCTCTCCTGCAATATGTGGATCTTAGGGTGTCGCTTGAGGATCAGCAGGTCATCTTTGTTCACTCGCATCCCCAAGACGGGAGAGAGGTCGGTGGATTCAAGGCGAAGGTCAAACGCAAAGACCACCCCACTCGAGTGAAGATGATACTCGGTCAACGTGAGTCCGGGATGTACGTCGCGGTGCCTCCATACAACGACCCTTCGCAGTTGTGGGGGTTGTACATCTGCCCCCGCACCGTGCAGTACCAATCGGTTGGGCGCACGGGCACTCGCGTAATGAACCTGGAGTCGTCGCCCTACAATCTGTCGGAGATCAAGATCGAGGCGAGTGCGGCGGGAAGTGCTACTTTTGAAGCCGCGCGAGGAAAAGTGCGTGCTGCGATTACCCTGCAGGTTTCAAGCGAGCTGCCTGAGTCGAGTAATCCTCAGGATGTCT
Source organism: Deltaproteobacteria bacterium (assembly GCA_023262305.1). Taxonomy (GTDB): domain Bacteria; phylum Bdellovibrionota_C; class UBA2361; order UBA2361; family OMII01; genus OMII01. Next base: position 4,908 of record JALRCK010000047.1, on the reverse strand, counting down.
CCATTTCGTCCGTGGCGGAGCCCAAGGTGACGTATCGACCGAAGTACCCATTTGATTTCTTTCGTTTCGCCCCGCACAACGATGTTCAGCAAGGTGTGAATATGGTTGTCGAGCTCCAGAATCGGTCCGGGCGCATTCGACGACAGAACTTTAGTCATGTGGTCTCTGTTCACAAATCGCACGAGCCCTCGCCTGTTCCCGTATTGGTTAACGGCATTCGACCTTCAAGCGACAGTGGGGATTGCTACACGGTGCAGATTCAGAAGTACTCGTGGAAGGAGTATGGTAAGGCTGAAATTAGTTTCTAGGCGACCCAACGTGTTGCCACCATTCCACAAATCCCCGAACTTCCCGGTTTGATTCATGCCCCCGCTTGAGGTAGCCTTCGGCAACCCAAGCTCTGCAAGGGGCTCTTTACATACTTCACTGAGGTCGTATGGCTATCATCATCGACGACATCTCCCATACCTTTCACGAGTACCTGCTTCTGCCTGGATTGACCACGCAGGATCATGTTCCTCAAAACGTCTCGCTCAAGATACCGATTCAAAGATATCGACCGGGCAAAGAGGAGATGAAGGCGCACCTCAATGTGCCGTTCGTTTCGTCTGCGATGCAGGCCGTATCTGGACCGGAGCTGGCGATTGCGTTGGCTCGCAAAGGTGGCAGCGCTTTTATCTTTTGCTCGCAGTCAATCGAAGCTCAAGCGAGGATGGTGAAAGCGGTAAAGGAGCACAAGGCTGGGTTCGTTGAGTCTGACTCCAATCTCGCGCCGACAGCGACCCTTGAAGATGCGTTGAAGCTACGGCGAAAGACCGGGCACTCAACGATCGCAATTACTGAGAATGGCGAGCGTAATTCGAAGTTGCTCGGCATCCTTACGAGTAAAGATTTTTGGGAGTACAAAGACGACCTCTCCCAGTGCATCAAAGGATTTTACACGCCACTTGAGAAGCTTGTGCTTGCTGAAGAGGGTGTTTCGCTCCAAGAGGCTACGAACCTTCTCTGGAAGAACAAGAAGGAGTGCCTGCCGATTGTTGACAAGAAGGGGAACCTCAAATCTCTTGTATTTCGCAAAGACTACTACGACCATCACTCATACCCAGACGAATTAACGGACGCTCGAAAGAGGCTCTTTGTAGGAGCTGCGCTCAACACGTACGATTACATGGAGCGAGCTGCAGCCCTCATCGAGGCAGGAGTTGACTGTCTGTGCCTCGATTCCTCGGACGGATATAGCCAGTGGCAGGCGAAAGCGGCCGCCGATCTGCGGAAGAAGTTCGGAGATGGGGTCGTCATCGGCGGCGGCAATATCGTGTCTGCTGATGCTTTTAACTACCTCGCAGAGGAGGCTCAGATCGATTTCGTAAAGGTTGGTATCGGTGGCGGATCTATCTGCATCACGCGAGAGCAAAAGGGAATCGGTCGCGGGCAGGCGAGTGCCGTGATGGATGTTGCGCGAGCGCGAAACGAGTATCTCAAGAAAACCGGCGTTTACATTCCGATCTGTTCCGACGGAGGTCTCAACTCAGATACCCAAATGATCGTCGCGTTGGCCATGGGCGCTGACTTTGTGATGATGGGTAAGTATTTCGCTATGACAGAGGAGAGCCCAACCGCCAAGATTAGCTATCGTGGGCGGCTCTACAAACCGTATTGGGGGGAGGGATCGAATCGCGCACGCAATTGGCAGCGGTACAAACAGAGTGATGCAGCGCACCTCATCTTTGAGGAGGGCGTTGACGCCTACGTTCCGTACAGCGGACCTCTGTCAGATAAGGTCGATATCTCGCTTGTGAAGCTTAAGTCGACGATGTGCAATGTTGGAGTGCTCTCGATCAAGGAGTTCCACGAGAAAGCGCGCCTCACCAAGGTATCAGAGATGACGGTCGTGGAGGGTGGAACCTCAACGGTGGAGATGCTCGACAGGATGAAGCCGAACGAGGACTAGTCTACCATGTGGTTCACTCGTGAGCAGTTCGCACTGGCAGCAGAGGCAAAACAGTGGGGGTTAGTACCACGGTTTGAGCCGGGTGATATCGTTGCACGCGGATTCGCCGACCTCGGCTATGAGGAATTTCAGGTACTCCCGAGCGAAAAGATCCTTTCGCTTACTGCCGGTAGTGTGAGTGCGCTGCCCAGCGAACATGCTTCACATTTCTTTTGGATACCATCGGTCGATGAGATAACTGAACTCCTTGAGCGACAGGGGGTGCCCTGTGTCACATGCTCTCGGGTAGAGCAACGGGAGTGGCTCGTGGAGGCACAGTACGCCGATGAGCTTGAGACGCACAGGCACTACTCGCTCCATCAGGCGCTCCTTGCCACCTTGTGTGGGGTTCTTCGAAAAGCTTTCAAAAAAGGGTAAGCTAGAGCGATGTCTCAGACGCCTATTATCCTCGCATCATCATCCCCACGACGGAAAGATCTCCTCTCTCAAGCTGGAGTGGTTTTTTCTATCGTTGTGTCTGGGTGTGATGAGACCCCTGTTCCGGGTGAGTCTCCGCGGGAGATGGTCGAGCGACTCGCTGTTGTGAAAGCAGCGGTCGTGGCTGACCAGAACACTGGCGCATTTGTTATAGGCGCGGACACAACGGTATGCATCGATGGTGAAGTGCTGGGTAAGCCCGAGTCGTTTGAGCAAGCGTGCGAGATGCTCCGAAAGATTCAGGGGCGTACCCATGAGGTGCTCGGGGGGATCGCGATCCTCAATCGGACCCTGAACATTGAGCGAGTGTGGTCACACTCAACAAAGGTAACTATGGCGCCGATGAGCGAAGAGGTGATCGCCAGGTATGTACAGTCCGGCGAGCCGATGGACAAGGCTGGCTCATACGCCATTCAGGGCTTGGGGTTGCAATTCGTTGAGAGTGTGGAAGGCTCATACTCAAATGTAGTTGGGTTAAATATCTCAGCGCTTATGGCCGAGCTGGTTACGCTTGGCGCGCATTCGCGACAGGGGGCGTAGTGGCTAACGAGGTCGCTGTCGCGCAGGTTCTTAAGACACTTCGCGCTGCGGCGGAGCGATCGGGAAGAAGTCCCTCGTCGATCACGCTGGTAGCGGTCAGTAAGACGAAGTCGATCGAGGAGATGGGGGCGTACGCCGCTCTCGCATCGCGCGAGGGAGTTCCGATTGTATTTGGCGAGAACTACCTGCAAGAGATTAAGGCTAAACGGCTGCACCTCCCTCCGGGAAGTGAGCTCCACATGATCGGACCACTTCAAAGTAATAAAGTTCGAGATGCTGTTCAGTTATGTGATGTGATTGAGTCAGTTCATACCCTCAAGACGCTCCAGCTCGTCGCCAAAGAAGCGGCTCGAATCAATAAACGGCAGAGGATATTGCTACAAGTAAACATCGGAGAGGATCCGAACAAGAGCGGCTTCACTCCAGACACGCTGCGTGACGCGCTCGGTGTGTGTGCTGCACACCCGCAAGAGCTACAACTTGAGGGGCTGATGACGATGCTCCCGTATGAAGAGAACCCTGAAGCGAGCCGACCACACTTTAGGGCACTGGCTCGTCTTCGAGAGCAACTACATTCTGAAAGGGGTACGGATGCGTTCCACAGCGGTTTCATCGCCCTCAGCATGGGGATGTCTGATGACTTCCACATCGCGATTGAGGAGGGCGCAGATATCGTGAGGGTTGGGACGGCGTTGTTTGGGGAGCGTCTCTAGAGCCTCTCGTGAGAGCGGTTCTTCGCCTATCGAAGATTCTCCTCGTTTTCTATCAAACGCCCTCGGTGGCACCCACCCGACCTAACGCCTCCGAGCCTGTCCTTTATATCTCTCGCTGCACACGAGCTTACCTTGGTTGTAGACCCGAACCTTTTCGGAAACATCAGCCAAAGAGCTGTCGAAGTTGTCGTAGCTTATGTCGAGTGTAGAATCAGGTGTGGTGCTGCGCACTGAAAAAGAGCTGCCCGAAATAGTATCTACTGAGGTCTCTTGAAATCGCCGATTGTCCTCATTGACGAGGTTAATGAATGCGGAATTGTTCGCGTCGCACTCAGTCGAAACCTCGTGCTGGAACGTAATTTTGGTGCCTCGCGAGAGTGCCCCACAGTCGCTCTCCGTTCTCTCAAGGACGCCCGTCCATAATCCCGTAGGGTCCGGAAACATCGAGCAGTCATACTCATCACCACATCCTGAAAGGGCTGCAGCAAAGGTAAGACATGATGAGTACAGGAGTGTGAACTTCACGCGAATGCGACTCATACGGGGTTCCTTAATTCAACAATGCGTCACTAATGATGCCAAGCAGGGACCAATTTCCGTGCCGCATGAGTTTAAGGAATCGGGATTTCTTACTCAAATAATTTTCACGTTTCTCAAAAGATAGGTTCCTGAGGAGAAAAATTAAACGAGCAAAAAGGACTCAGTTCCACGGAGGACTCGAGGGCGACGCCTGGTGCTCTCACGCCCTTAATGTCGTCACCTGTAGTGGGAGATGCTTTTGAGATTGTATCACGCGATGTTGACCATACACGAGGTGTGGGTGCATGCCCTCGCGGAGTCACATGAGAGGACCATTACACCTCCGACGAGTCCTGTGAACGGGTTTGGTGGTACTCGCCTATGGTGCTGACGGAAAGCGGACTGGAAGGTAGTCTGATTCTCGATGAGGAGCCGCTCCTGGAGAGGTTGGCGTGTGGAGAGCGCTGCTTATCATCATGCCCTTTAGGCACCTTACCCGTTACCATTCATGTAATCGGATGTGATGACGCATTCGTGTACGGTAAGGATCGATGGAAGCCGCAGAGATCATGGAAAAGAAGGTCGTATCGCTTGGGGCAGGTTCTTCGTTGTTCGATGCCGCAAGCCTTATGCATGAGCACAATATCCGACACCTTCCGGTCGTAGAGCACAACGAAGTTGTGGGGATCGTGAGCGAGCGCGACCTGA
>JALRCK010000479.1 GCA_023262305.1 Deltaproteobacteria bacterium | reverse complement strand
GCCCCCATCTCACGGAGCATAGCGACACTGACGAGATTTGCGACGTATATCTGAGCGCCGAATTGCCGCAGCTGCTGCGCCCCAATGAAGGCCAAGATGACCCCCACCAGTGAGCTGATCAAGGTAACGATCGGTAGTGCCCCCGGTCCGCACTCGTCCATCGTTACCCAGATGTCCCGAACGGGGACCCGCGCACGCCCCCGCACAAATTCCCAGACCGCAACAACGAGCTCCCCAAGGAAGCTAAACCACCCCACAAGGTTATCTCGAAGAGAGATAGATGCCCTACCAACGGTCTCAAGAAATGATGCTCGGTGTTCCCCTCGGCGCGCACCTTGCCTCTCGGGAACTGAGAGCGCCAGGGCGAGTTGGCGCTCAACCTCTTCGGGCATCTGTGCCATCGAGAATGTCAGCCGACGAGCGCTGCACTCTTGAGCAATGCTAAAGAGCCACGCTAGGAGCGGGGAATCTATCACCAGCTCTGTGCTTCCAGTGACCACAACCCGAGATCCCGGCGATGCCTTGCGTAATGCATCGGAGACCCCCTTCAACGAGGCGCTCGACGCAGCCGACCCATCGCCCTTTGTCAGGGTTAGAGCAAGGGCGCCATCAGGAGCGAGATCACAACGAACAGTGAATGCCATACGGTGCGCGGGAGCCCCCTACGGGTGTCCTGTCACCGGACATCCAACCTTGTGCTGACCGGTCTCATCACGGTGCTTGGTAAGGTATTTCACAAATGGGGTGCCACCAGTGCCTACCTGTGAGGGATTACTCGGATCAACCTGGGCTTGCTTGGCGATATAGCTCACGGCGTACTCAAGGTGCTTGGTCCTAAACTTTTCAACCCAATCCACGCACTCATCGTAGGCTTTCTTCAAGGCCTCATTCGCGGCCTGCGCAATAACGAAGTCCCGCGTTGACGGACCTGCTTCCACAGCCTCTAAGAACGCGCGGTGCTTCGGAGGCATGTAGGTGCGCATCTCCATCAAGTAGGTCTTCAAGATATCCTCCTGATGCCCCACTCCGAGGAAGGCATCGAGCGAGGGGATGATCGTGCTCTGAGCGCCGGTTTCTCCCCGCAACACCTGCCCCTGCCCTCCGTACTCTTGCACCCCCTCATAGATCAAACCGTTTGGAAGAGCCGGGTTGTTCTTCCAGCCGTGGATATAGGGTCGCACTCTGTGGAAGTAGATAAATGGGTCGCAGTGCAACACCATCGCGCACAGGGATGCATACATACCATCCAACGCACACGCCATCTCCTGAAGATTTTTGGTGAGACCTGCCGCGTCGTTTGAAATGACAGCTTTTCGCCCTGCCGCGATCGCCTTCAGAGCCTGGGCTGCTCGCGCCTCAATATCAACGTGAACGATCACGAACCACTCCTCGTCGATTCCGGCGAGGAAGTTCTGTGCAAGGGCCACGTTCCCCATCGCTATGGGACCGCTTGGATCAATACGCTGCCAGTTATCGAGGGCGTAGGACTCATACGAGAGGACCGGCGGACGTCCGAGTTTTTGAGCGACCTCGTACCATGGGCGAGCGAGCACCTCGGGGATCCGATCCACAGTGGGCTTTTCACCAAACACATACGCGTGCCCTATGAATGATAGGATCACCATCGCTCGATGAACCTCAGAGTCACTCTTGAGAGCGTCGAGCTTAAAGGGTGGCAGGGCATTTACTGCCTTTCGAAGGCTTAACCCCGCAAGGTACTTGGGGAGGTGTTGTCCAACCCTCTCCCACGCCGAGAACGATGGGGGCAAGCTCATGAGTGGATCGGCGTGCGGAAGGAAACCGCGCGTTTCGCTGAGGCCAAACGTGGAGAGGTCGCACAGAGTCATAGAGGGTCCTTACGAGAAAGCTACGCTGCGTGCATCATCTTGTAGGCTCACGGAACTGACAATAAGAGATCTGCACAGCGGGTATGATCCTCCCCCTAGACAACACCCCCGTTTGGGGGGATGCTCTTCTTCATGGCGCTCCCAACCATCAAAAAAGTCCTCGTCACAACGGACCTCTCAGAGGAGGCCATAAAAGCGTATCCCTACGCGCGGGCGATCGCTCAGTCCCTCGGGGCCTCTATCATCGTGCTGACATGCATCGACACCTCAATTCAGCTGGGAATCGGAGGATCGCTAGAGATGCCGGTCATGTATGTGCCGGAGACCATAGCTGCAATTAAAGAGAAAACGATCAATGAGCTCCGAGACCACCTCAAGGCAAACTTTCCAGACGAAGGTCCTGAGTTTTTGGTTCGTGAGGCTGCCATGCCAGTGCATCACATCATCACCGACGTCATCAAGGAGAGCGGAGCGGATCTGGTAGTGATAGCCTCCCACGGTCGATCTGGACTCCGACGTACCCTCATGGGCAGCGTAGCGGAACAGGTTCTGCGCTCATCTGAAAAGCCGGTACTTGTTGTTCCTGCAAAAGAATAAC
>JALRCK010000478.1 GCA_023262305.1 Deltaproteobacteria bacterium | reverse complement strand
GACTCTCTTCACGTGGACTGTCGTGTTCGTGAAGTTTGGAGATGTCTACGAGGCGCGTCCGGTAGAACTCGGGCTCTCAACTCCAGAGTGGGTTGAAGTGAGGTCCGGACTCTCAGCGGGCAGCGAGTATGTAACCAAGGGCTCGTTTACGATCAAAGCTGACATCCTCAAGCACGGAGCCTCGCACGACCATTAAGAGATAGGGCAGCCATGTTCGATTTCATACTCAAAGCCTCGATTCGGCACCGCTTCTGGGTGCTCGGGGTGACTGTGGTTGTAGCAGTGCTCGGGCTAGCGTCTTCTCGACACCTCATCATCGACGCAGTGCCTGACATAACGAACGTGCAGGTCCAGATCAACACCGAGGCGAGTGGGTATTCCCCATTTGAGGTCGAGCGACAGGTTACCAATCCGATTGAGCTCCTCCTCGCCGGGCTTCCATCACTAGACTACACTCGCTCACTTTCGAGATACGGTCTGTCTCAAGTGACGGTGGTATTCAAAGACGGAACAGACGTTTACTTTGCACGACAGCTCATCGCCCAACGACTCCAGGAGTCAAAGAATCGACTACCTGACGGGATCACTCCCAAAATGGGGCCGATAGCAACGGGACTCGGAGAGATCTACATGTTTGTGGTCGAATCCGATACCCAAAGCGGGGTGCACCGAAACCTTCAGGAACTCCGTGAGATCGAGGACTGGGTGGTTCGCCCTCAACTCATGACTGTTCCCGGTGTCGTTGAGGTCAATGCTATTGGAGGCGCGTCAAAACAGATCGTTATCACACCAGACCTTGAGAGGCTCAGGGCGTATGGACTCACCCTCAATGACATCGCGGTCTCCCTCGCCCGTAATAACTCTAATGTTGGGGCAGGTTTCTTCGAAAAAAATGGGGAGCAGTTCCTCGTGCGAGTGCCAGCGGTCGCGAAGACTACAAGCGAATTGAACGACCTCGTTGTCAGCGTGCATGAGGGAACCCCAGTACGGATAGCCCAAGTTGCGACCGTCACAGAGGGCTCCGAGCTTAGAGCAGGAGCCGCAACCCAGGATGGCCAAGAGGTCGTTCTCGGCACCGTGTTCATGTTGATCGGGGAGAACGGGCTTGCGGTCTCTCAAAGGGTTACCAAAAAGATTGAAGAGATCCAGCGCTCCCTTCCTGAAGGGGTTCGCATTCGCGCCGTGTACAACAGATCAGACCTCGTAAGCGCGACTATCGCAACTGTTAGGAAAAATCTTTTTGAGGGGGCTGTGCTCGTCATCGCTATCCTCTTTCTCACCCTCGGCAACATCCGAGCTGCTCTCGTCACCGCCCTCGTCATCCCACTTGCAATGTTGATGACGATAACTGGAATGGTGCAAGGGCACTTAAGCGCAAACCTGATGAGCCTCGGCGCGCTCGACTTCGGCCTGATCGTCGATGGCGCCGTCATCATCGTCGAGAACTCGCTGCGGCGGCTCAGCGAACTGAGGGCGCGGCTTCAGCGCCCCCTCTCCCTCGATGAGCGATTAGATACGGTGTTCAAAGCATCATCAGAGGTGCGCCAAGCAACGATGTTCGGCGAGTTGATCATTATGGTGGTCTATATCCCTATCCTCGCCTTGAGCGGAATTGAGGGAAAGATGTACCACCCGATGGCACTCACAGTTCTCCTCGCTCTCGGAGCGGCGTTTATACTCTCGCTCACATTCGTGCCAGCCGCTGTTGCAACCTTCATTACCGGAGAGGGATCAACAAAACACGCATCCAAGACCGAAGCAGTCCAATCATGGTATCGACGCACCATTACAAGTCTGATAGACCGACCTCGAGCAGTCGTTGCATCGGCCGTCGCTGTCCTTATGCTCTCTCTTGGCGTTTTCACGCGCCTCGGCTCTGAGTTTATCCCCTCCCTCGACGAAGGGGATATAACTCTTCACGCCCTACGAATTCCCGGAACATCGCTCTCTCAAGCGATTAAGATGCAGTACCAACTTGAGGACAAACTTCGACAAGAACCCGAGGTAAGTCACGTCTTCGCAAAGATCGGAACGGCTGAAATAGCCACTGATCCCATGCCCCCAAGCGTGGCGGATGGATACATCGTACTCAAGCCTCGCTCCGAGTGGCCCAACCCGCGACTTTCAAAGCAAAAGATAGTTGAGAGATTCGAAAAGATCGCCTTTCAAGTACCCGGTAACAACTATGAGTTTACCCAACCGATCCAAATGAGGTTTAACGAACTCCTTGCCGGGGTACGAAGCGATGTTGCAGTGAAGATCTTCGGAGATGAGGCGGATGTACTCCTTGCAAATGCCGATCGGGTAGCCTCCTTACTCACGGCGATTCCAGGAAGCTCAGATGTCAAGGTCGAGCCCTTGACCGGACTGCCGTTGGTTGAAGTTATCCCGCATCGAGAGAAGTTGGCTCGCCTCGGTCTAAGCGCCGGGGACATCCAAGACGTG
>JALRCK010000477.1 GCA_023262305.1 Deltaproteobacteria bacterium | reverse complement strand
GATTGAGACATAGTGTGCTGTAACTCCTGCGACGACAGAAACTCTAGATATAAAAAGTAGGAGACACAAGGTGATTCACATCTCCTGGTGAATAAGAAGGGACTCAGCGGTGTTTCGTTGGGACGGGGGTGTTTACAGAACGGAATGGGCATGAAATCGTAGGCATGGCTCGCGTTATGTGAGGAGTATGTCGACCGATAAGAAGCGAATTCAGGGAGGACTAGCCATTTGGATAGGAGTTTTTGCCCTGGTCGTGACCCTCATGCGAGGCGGGGTGTTCCAATCGTTTGAGAATGCGTCCTGGGATTGGCGTGTTCGCGCTATCGCACGAGCAAGTTCGCACGATTCCCGGATTAAGGTCGTAACGATTGACCAGTCGTCTCTTGAATATGTCTCAAAAGAGATGGGACTTGCCTGGCCATGGCCCCGTTCCATCTACGGTCCGGTTCTTGAATTTTTGCATAGAGCCGGAGCTCGTGGAGTAGCATTTGACCTCCTTTTTACGGAACCATCGAATGAGGTCGGCGATGATGATGCGTTTGCTCAGAGTGTGGGAGGAACCCTTCCCGTAATAAGCGCGGTCGCTCTCCAAAAGGGCACTATGGAGGAATCTCCGGAGGCTCAAGTTCTGTTCAGGGAGCGGCAGATGGAAGATAAAGACGCAATTGAACCGTATCTGAGAGGACCTAAGCGTCCGCGCTATTCAGCTGGGGCCTTGCCAATCGTTCCTCTTTTGAAAGCAAGCGCTGGCTTTGGAAGTGTTACGTCTACCGCTGACGAAGATCAAATAGTGCGTCACACGCAGCCCGGTGCCTATCTGAATGACGTTCCTGTGTTGTCACTGCCGTTTGCCCTCTACGCCACTGTCCACAAGCAGCTCGGGGCTGACCCGGAACTGATGAGTAGGCAAGATCCGCAGGGTGAATACCTGATCCGCTACTTCGGTCCAGCTGCGACCTACGATACCTATTCCATGAGTGCCATCTTATCGAGTGCGATCCGTCTATCCGAGGGTAAAGAGGCAAAAGTTTCGCCTACGGAGTTCACGGACTCTTATGTGCTCATCGGTGGAAGCGCACCGGGTCTCCTCGACCTTCGAGCCGTTCCCTTTGAGGGGGCATATCCCGGAGTGGAGGTGAATGCCACCATCTTGGATAACATCATTCACCGTTCCTTTTTGCGACATGCACCGTTCGGATACGCCATCGCCATAGCCGGAGGCTCGCTCCTGTTTTCAACGCTTGCCGGTCTCCTGTTCAAGAGAGGGGGGCTGGCGGCTCAAGTTCTCGTGATGCTTGGGTGGATAGGCGGATGTTTCGCGGCGGCTCACCTTGGATGGTGGCTTCCGATGATTGATGTTGTAGCGGGCATGTTCTTTATTGGCATAGCTACCGGAGTTCTCCAGTACCAGATCGAGGGGCGGCAGCACCGCTTCATTCGCAACGCGTTTCGATACTATCTTTCGCCAGAGGTGATCGAGCAAATCGTGCAAGATCCGTCGTCTTTGCGATTAGGGGGTGAACGACGGGAGCTCACCATCTTGTTCAGTGACATTCAGGGATTTACTGGCATCTCTGAAAGGTTGTCAGCGGACCAACTGGTGCAGTTTCTCAATCGATTCCTGTCAGAGATGTCCACGATTATTCTTGAGAGCGGGGGCACCCTCGATAAGTATCAGGGTGACGCGGTGATAGCTTTTTGGAATGCGCCCCTCACAGTGACGGATCATAGAGAGAGAGCCGTAAAAGCAGCCCTCCAGTGTCAGGCACGGCTCCGTGAGTTGGCGAGCGAATTCGAGAGGAATTTTCGTATCAACGTTCGCATGAGAATAGGAATCCACACGGGAGTTGTTTCCGTTGGTAATTTCGGTTCCGACCAGCGCTTCAATTATACAATGATTGGCGATGCAGCGAATGTCGCGTCGCGCTTGGAGGGGGTCAATAAGGTCTTTGGAACCTCAGTGATTGTCTCAGAGAGTACTCGACGGGAGGGCGCTCTCTCGGTGGCCTGGCGAAAGCTGGGGCGAGTGAAGGTGGTTGGGAGGAATGAGTCTATCGAGATATATCAACCCCTCGATGTGGCCGCAGAGAGTACGCTTGTTGGAGAGCTTTCTCTGTACCATGATGCGTTATCCTCTTTTGAGGCGGGCAAACTCACGGAAGCGCAATCCATCTTTGAGAAGCTTTCATCAGATGACCCGGTGCGGGCAGCGTACCTCGCAAGAATAGCGCGGATGGTTGCACAGGGAGGAGCTGAGTCAGCAGTTTGGGATGTAAAGGAGAAATAGGCATGTCAGTTGAGGTTGTAGCGGCGAAGGGAGATCTTGAGAGCGCCCTGACACAGGTAGCTAGACGAATCTTTGCGGTGTGTTCCTCAAAAGGTGCCGATGAACCACTCGCTCTTGGATTGTGCGGAGGTCGCAGTGTGGTTGGCCTTTTGTCCGCCTT
>JALRCK010000476.1 GCA_023262305.1 Deltaproteobacteria bacterium | reverse complement strand
TAAAGTGGTACGCGAGCTGGGTTCAGAACGTCGTGAGACAGTTCGGTCCCTATCTTCTGCGGTCGTAGGATATTTGAGAGGAGCTCTTTCTAGTACGAGAGGGCCGAAAGGGACGGACCGATGGTGTACCAGTTGTCACGCCAGTGGCACTGCTGGGTAGCTATGTCCGGAATAGATAACCGCTGAAAGCATCTAAGTGGGAAGCTAGCCTCAAGATTATATATCCCTGGGACACAAGTCCCCTGAAGGCATGTTGTAGACTACAACGTTGATAGGTTGGAGGTAGAAGCGTAGTAATACGTTCAGCTGACCAATACTAATTTGCCGTGAGGCTTAACCTTTTTTCTTAAAGCGTTAAGCATGTGCTTGAAGTTTAAGCACAGAAAGTTGCAGCTGGTTACAATACGTAGCTGGTTGCGCTCGAGAATACTGATTCATTAGCCCAAGTATGGACTAATCGTAATTCTGAAGTTATTATCACTCGCACAGAAAACAGGACATCCCCGAGGGGGTGTTCGATTTTCTGGTGACTCTACCTGAGAGGTCACACCCGTTCCCATACCGAACACGGTAGTTAAGCTCTCAAAGGCCGATGATACTGGGATCTCCCGGGAAAGTAGGTCGTTGCCAGATTTATGCCCCGCAAAGCGAAAGCTTTGTGGGGCTTTTTTTTTGTCTACGATCGCCGGGTTACTTGGTGCAGGTGGGTGCGTAGGCTGGGTGCTCCGCAGCTGTGAGGGGCGAGGAAGCTGCACCCATTACAACTACCTGGGAACAGAAATATCGCTGTTCGGGTGACCTAAACCTTAACTAGCACATCCCATAGTGATAAAACCCTGATTGGGAAGGGTGGTTGTGGAGACCACGCTAGGTTCTATTAGAGGTTTTCTTATAAGAGGAGGATTCTCCATGTCGCGCAAGGATCCGAACAAGCGACGACGACGAGAAGAGGAGAAGCGGCGTGAGAAGCACGCCGCTGACGAAGCGGCCCGAAAGCAGGCTCGGGCTCGCAAGAACATCCCAAATGTCCTGGAGCAGCTCTCGGTGCTTTTCCAAGACAAGGGCGCGAAGGCGGTTTCCATGGCATTTCAAGAGAGATTGCCACCGGAAGAGATCGCCGCCCGACTAGAGGTGCCGGTCGAGAAGGTTGAATACCTCTTCGACCTGGCCTCCAATTGTTCTGACGATATTTTGCGCGTCGTCGCTCGGTGGCCAGGCGCGTTCGAAAACCCAGAGGTGCTCAAGGCAGCTCTGGGGGCCTTCAAGAGCGGAAGTTATAAACGTGGCTTCCGCTTCTAGGTTTCAGGGCGAGGTGGTGTGCTCAAGAGGTATACCACCTCACTTCACACCACCTTTGCCCATCTTGTAGTTTCTTAATCGCCTCACTATGGCTCAGCAGCAGACATTCAATTTTCCGAGCCTCGATGGCGACGATGCTGGGCACGGACTCCCGCGGGGTCCCTCGGCGCCACATCATCCCCCCACTCGGCGTGAATTACTCTGCACCGCCCCTGATGAAGGGGCTGTAAAGGCGGTGTCAGCCCAAGTTGCTAAATTCTGCGCTGGTGAAAAGGCCCCAGCACGTGATGTCCAAAAATTGCTTGCAACAGTTCTAACTGCCAGAGGTCTAACATCAGAGGCTGCCGTTGAAGAGCTCCTTCAGAGCGACCTTTCGCGACTCCCCAACCCGTCGACCATGAAGAATTTCGACGCGGCGATCTCGGTCATCAGTAACGCGATAAGAAGCGGAGAGAAGATCGGTATTAACGGGGATTACGACGTCGATGGGACCACCGCTGTAGCGCAGGCGATTACGACCCTCTCCGCGACAGGTGTCCCCCTTGAGTGGCATATCCCCCATCGAGAGACCGATGGTTATGGGTTGAGCGACCGACTCGTGCAAAAATTCATTCAGTCAGGATGTAAGCTCGTCCTACTTTTTGATCACGGAAGCCACAACATCCAACAGATAGCTGATTTACGAGCTGCTGGTATCAAAGTAGTAGTTTTTGACCACCACTCTGTTGGTGCCGTTCTCCCTGATGCCATTGTGGTGAATCCGGTGCAGTCCGGGTGCGGCTTCGCCAAGCACAAGCCCTGCGCCTCGGGGCTTGCCTTCTTCGTCTCGCGCCGCATCGCGGAGAGATTTAATCTGCCATCCCCTAACTGCGGTCTAGCGGCTCTCGGAACGATAGCTGATATGGTGCCGCTTGAGGGTGCGAATAGGATCATCGCTCTCAACGGACTGCGTGCCCTACAGAATGGGGCATCCCGTGGAATTTTTCACCTCGCGGCTCAGATGGGACTCAATCCGAATTCTCTATCAAGCGCAGATGTTGGTTTTTATGTTGGTCCCGCTATTAATGCGTCCGGTCGCCTTGGTAGTGCTCGTCAGTGTGTCGAGCTCATGATCGGTACCGAGGAGACCTCCCTGCGAGGTATAGCTCGGGAGCTTGTGGACGCGAAC
>JALRCK010000475.1 GCA_023262305.1 Deltaproteobacteria bacterium | reverse complement strand
GGAGGACCCACGGTCGAAATGCCCTTGCCACAGAGTAACGGCATGAGTCCTCCCTTCGACGCCCCGCAACATCGAGCCGTCAGTGTACAACGCAATTTCTGTTAGGCAAGCATCTGAGCGAACTAATTTTTCAGCACTCCGTGCGGCATGAACTCACCCCCAAAGAATTGAAGCGTTCTCGTTGATACTCGTGATTCATTTGCGAGCAGGTTCGGTATCACTGCGCAAGAAAACCAGCCCCTACGATCCCCTGGAGTTCGGGTAACCACCCATCATTGTGCCGATATCCTCAGGTTACGAGGCGGCGCCCGCTCTGCTGCCGGAGTTGGTGGTGGTGGACCATCCACTCGCTTAAGCTCAATAGCTGATAACGCCGAACGCATCGGGTCGAGAACGGTCTCAGGAGTTCGCTTCTTAGGATCGGGATCAGGCTTTCGACCGGTTACGAGGACATAACTCTTAGCCCCAAGGACTGGTACTACCAATCGCCCTTTAAGAATGAAATCAACCGCCTTTGGGTTCACCGGGATAGTCCTCTTTAGCTCACCTATCTGATAAGGGGTCTGATTCGGCTCTCCAGCGCTGAACCGAATTCCGTACTCGGTTCCTGGTGCCTTGTTTTCCTGATCATACATATAGGCGGTAATGTCGTAGGTTCCAGCGGGTAGGTTTTGGAACGTATAGAGCACAGTGCCATACAGGGTTTCTATCGAGGAGGAGAAGAGACCTACCTCAAGCGGAGATGCATTTGCAGGCATCTTGTCGAGCTCCGCGTTACGCACTTGCATTTTGGAACCGCCAACACCTCCCTTGATGTCCGTGCCACCGAAACGACCAATCGTCGCCGAATATTGACCGGGATACCCGATCGACCATCCCTTCGTTATTTCAGGATCGAGGTCGTTGCCCGTATAGCTGTTTCCCGGCTGCGCAAAATTCGAGAACATATTGATCCTAAGGACCCCGTCCCACGGCTTCACAACAAACGATATCTCCGCTGATGCTTTAGCCCCCCATTTATCGCTGACCACCACCGAAACCGTATAGGTCCCCGGCGACTTCGCCACAAAGAGGTATCGTGGAGATTTCTCGCTGAAGTTCGGTAGGTCACTGTCTGTCATTCCGTTCGGTCCTCGCACCGACCAGAAATATCTAACCTTTTCGTTGTTCGTCTCCGATTGATCAGGATCCATCGATTTAGCAGCGGTTACTTCAACAAGACCGAACTCCATAAAGCTCTCGGACGATACTGTCTCGAGCTTTACCTGCGGCGGACGATTCTCTTGCAGAATGGTGACCGTCTTCTCCACCGTTGAGCGACTACCTTCATCGTCCGTCACTGTCAGCCTAACTCGATACACTCCAGCTTTCGCATATGCGTGCTCCGGGAACTGTTCCTGTGCCACGGGAGTGCCATCCCCAAAGTCCCACTCAAATTTCGTAATTCCGCGCAGGGTCCCCGCCCCTCCTCCATCCGGATCTCGCGTTAATGTCGGCCCAACCTGCGCACCGAAAAAGACGTCCTGTTTCGCTGGGTAGCTCATTCCATCTTTTGGTTGATCCATCACGACGACTGGCGGCACGTTCGGAGCCTGCTTCACGTTGACTGAGAAGTTCTCAAAAGCTCGTGCATATCCGTCAGCGACACCAAGGAGAAAGTGATTCTCACCCGCTTGCCATGGCGTGTAGTCAGCAGACACCGAAGTGTCGGTTTGCTTAATCCGGCGTGACGATCCGTCGGAAAAATAAAATCCGTGAGAGATCTGAGAGACGTCGCTATCTCCTGGAGAACCGTAGCTCTCCAAACTAATGGTCTCACCAACCGTAACGTCAGCGCCTGATTGCAGAGGCGTCTTAGTCTTTCCCACCACTTTAAAGGCACGCAATCTCGCCTCTGGCGCCCGATTAAAGGGCTCGTAGCGAATCGTCGATGCGCCCGTTAAAAAGAGATTTCTCTTCTCTAATTGTTCTCGTTGAACTTTGGTTTCTGTCAACCCGATTATAAAATGTGCAGTTGCACCTTTGAGAGACATCGGGTCGTTGGGGTCCACTGTGTTGACCGTCAGGTTCAGGTCAATAATTTTTGGCGGAGTTTTGCCATTTTTCCTCAGCTCTTCCAAGAAATTTGTTGGGCTTGGTGAAAGCTTCTCAAGATTGAATCGAAGAATAAACCGCCTCGTTCCCTTACCGGTAACTTTGATCCTCTGAGTGCCTACCGTCTGAGTTGATTCATCCCCATCAAGCACGCCATTTCGGTTACCATCCGAATGAAGGGAAATTCCGAGAGTGTTACCATTGAGGTCAAACAAGGGAAGATTGTTTTCAAGCATCGCAACGGATGCCACATACTCGGCTGAGGCGGCTCCTGTGTTACGAATCTCAACAGGAAAGTCGACAACCTGAGGGTCCTCAAGTGAAACCAGCTCTTGTACTACAGATGTCCCCTGTGGCTTGTCTTGTGTAAAGCCA
>JALRCK010000474.1 GCA_023262305.1 Deltaproteobacteria bacterium | reverse complement strand
GTGAGGGTGCTGGCTGTGAGGGTGCTGGCTGTGAGGCTGATAGAGGTGCGGGTTGTTGCTGTTGCTGAGTTGGTGGTTGAGGAGCTGCCTGCCCCTGTGTCGACTCAACGATACGGAGGGTCGCTTGTCGACTTCCCGCCCGCCACTCGTACTGGGGGGTGCCCGCGGTCGAAAGGTCGAGTACCACGCGGAGCTTATCAGAGTGGGCTCCCAAACGGATCATCTTCACGACTCCGTTTTTTGGAGGTGTCAGGTTCTCACTCGTCTTCACCTTGACCCCCTTAAAGTCGACTACGATACGGGGTGGATCAGCAAGAGTGAATGACTCTACCTGGGCATCTTCTGGAACCGTTATTTTCAGAAGGAGGATTGTCTGACCCTCGGTTCTCTCTCGGTCTATGATAACCTTCACTTTTTGTTTCGAGGTGACCGTCGAGGCTGAGGCAGAGTCAGGAGAGCTTTGAGCGTGACCACTCACTGGAAGAGAAAGTGCTACACCGATAGACAAGGCGACCGTCAGGAGTTGCCGAGAGAGGTGAGAGAGGCTTGAGCTATTCATAGGTGCGTTGAAAGGAGACGGAAACATACTAATATTAGGACCCATAATCCACCGCATCGCCAAGAGTCGCAAGTTACCAAGAGAGGGGCGTGCTGCGGAGTAATGGCGCTAACTAGCTGATAAGCCCTTGTGAAGTGTGAGTGGTGTCGCCCCAGTAGTGCCTTCTCAAGGAAGCACTAGCCGGCAAGGGCGGCCTGAATTCCACTCTTGATCGCGGTCTGTTTGGTTTGGGCTGCTTGCTCTAGGAGAATATTTCTTTTCTCAATTGAGTTCTGGAGCTTTCGTTCGCACGCGGTAAGTTGAGAGATGTGGGGACTCTTGAGGGTCCATCGGCGCTCGACTCCCTCTGGTCCGCGAAGTGCGAAGACTAGTTTGCGTTGGTCGAGAGCGTCATCATCGAACCCTTCCGAGGTTACCGAGAGATCCTCGAAGATGGAGCAGGCGAGCTCCCGCTTGGCCCCTCGAGGGCTTTCCGAGAACATCACAACAGAATCCGGAAAGATCGTTACCCACACCGGCACCGGACCTCTGCCCGCTAGACCCGGGTCGAGGGCAAGGAAGCTTTCTTGCTCCGCGACTTCATCTGAGATCTCCCGCTCAAGGGTTCCCTTGAACTGGAGGGAGGGTAGGAGCTCTCGCCCATTTGCCCACGATGCGTAGTGAGTTGCGGTAGCACGGGCAGCTGTGTATTCGACGATCGCCCGGGGTTTGATCGAGTTCCACGCTTTCCTGCTCAATACCTGGAACAGAAATGGAATGACGCAGAAGGAACCCCATAAGTACCACGGCTGCTTGAGCCCAACAGCGATGGCCCACCCGAACATTAAAAATATAACCACAGCCGAGATGGCGGTTGATTGGGCCTCGGAGATGAGCGCCTTCTTGTCCTCGGGGGGTATCTTTTGCCAGACATCAGCTAGGAGTGCGTCGTTTTCTGAATTTGTTTCCATGGAGGCAACGGAAAATATTACCCTTACAACCAGACGACGGCGGCTAACTTGCTGACTTTACGAGAGTTGTTCGGGGCTCAAAAGGCAGTGTCCTGGTGGTAGCACAAGTCGTACCGAGAAGGAGACTCGCATGCCCCAAGCCGCACTCTTGGCATTACTGACAATTCGGTAGGTGGGGTGCCAAGCTGCGCAAACAATCTTGAAAGGTCCGCAACAAACGTGCGGTATCGCCGATAGTCCCCGCATGTTTGCAACCGTTCATTCAAGCTGCATCGTTGGTCTCGATGCGGTTCCTGTCGAGGTCGAGCTCACCGTTCGGAGTGGGCAAAAGAAGTTTACCATCCTTGGGCTTGGGGGGACTGCCGTTCGCGAATCCCGAGACCGCATCGTTTCTGCACTTGAACATAGTGGCTTCGACGCCACTCAAGATATCCTGGTAAACCTCGCTCCAGCCGAAATCAAGAAGGAGAGTGCTGCATTTGATCTCCCCATCGCGGTGGCGCTTGCGTGTGCTCTGGGTGGAGTGCCTCAATCGGCGCTTGGGGAGATAGCTCTGTGTGGCGAGCTCTCTCTTACGGGAGAGGTTAAGGCAACCCCTGGTATCACGGCACACGCCGTTGCTGCGGCGCAACGCAAGCTTAAGGCGATCGTTGTGCCGGAGGTGTGTGGAGCGGAGGCCGCAGTTGTGCGTGGGATCCGCATCATCGGTGTGCGAAATCTGGCGCAGGTGATTCGAATCTTACGAGGGCAGGAGGAGCCCCCGTTTCTCGCCCCACCGCCACTTGATGAGCGCGTGCACCCAAAGAGCTTTGATGATGTCATTGGGCAACACGCCGCCAAGCGAGCGCTCACCATCGCTGCTGCTGGAGGGCACAACATTTTAATGATCGGCCCTCCAGGATGCGGCAAAAGTATGCTCGCTGAGCGACTAGCGGCGCTCCTGCCTCCGCTCTCTCCGAGCGAGATGCTCGA
>JALRCK010000473.1 GCA_023262305.1 Deltaproteobacteria bacterium | reverse complement strand
GATCATGGCTCATGGATGAAGAGCCAACAGATGCTCCTCTCTCCTTTAAATTCATCTGCGAGGCTCTGGACCTCGACAGCGAGAGCCTGAGAAAGGCTATCGGGCGACAAGCTGAAGCTCAGCTTCGAGAGTTCGCTGCAAACAATGCGCTTGCATAAGGCGCAGGCGTCAGGAGCGGTTCGAGCTCCTGCGAATTTCTCTTAAAATCGGCGATCCGATTGGAAAAGGGCGTGATGTGACGGGAATAAGTTCCCTATCATATCGCGCCCTTAAGTTTTTGATACTTTCGGGGCTTCCCGTTGCCGGGGTATACTATCGATATGGGTAACGGGATAGGACTAGGAGCGCCTTACTCCTACCTCCCCGAAAGCCTTACACAATACGGCGGATCCGTTAAGGCGGGTGCAACTGTCATCCGACCATAGGGATAGTGTTACAAAAGGATAGTGGTGACGCATGAGCGATGGAGTGGCAAAAGGAAACAACCCAACCTTGTGGGAGAAATTCCTGGCAGACCTCGACGAGAAATTGCAGCTTGGGCTCCTCGATAGACTCCGCCGCGTACATGCTTACCACTTTGAGTCTGATACCCTCTTCCTCGAGGCAGGCTCGCCAGATGACGAGACGTACCTGCAGAAGGGCTCGCATTTTACACAACTCTGCTTGCTAGCCCAGGACTCGACCGGCGTAACAGAGGTGAAATTTCGCTCGATCACCGAACCAAAGGAGTAGCACCCTTTTACCTCCCCGAGTATGCTGCTGGCCCATGAACGGCAACGATGTAGCACCCAAGAAAAATAAAGGTCCAAAAGATTCCCGCTGCAAGATGTGCGGCACCCCCCTTCCAGTACCGAGTAAGCCCGGCGCTCCGCCTTTTTGCTCGGAGCGTTGTCGGCTAAACGATCTCTCTAAGTGGTTTGGTGAGAACTACCGAATAGCCACAAACCAAGCGCCCACCGACTCAGCGGAGGAGGAAAAGGAGTGAAAACAATTTTCACCCCTCAAGATATCCACCCACGAAGTGAGTGAGTAGTGACCACACCACGCCAGCACGCACTTTCGTGAACGTGCCGGAAGCAACCAAATCAGAGGCGGTCAGGACCCCTTCTAGTTCTCCTGCATTTCTTACCTTGAAAAAAACAACTGTGCCGTTAGTCCACCGATGACTACCGACTCAAGCCATTCCCTGCTCCCCCAAAAAACTCGGCACCTGTCCCTCTCTATCAGCGAGAGGGATGCAGGTGCCGAACGCACGAACTGAAACCTGTTAAAAACGAGAGATATCGTTACTCTCCAAACCAAACACTCGCAGCCCTAAAAATTGCGGCGAGATTTACCGACCTCATGCAAAAGGGAAGTTGATGCATTAGCGAGCCCAAGTCGAAGATATTCAGGGGAGATACCAAGAGCCTCACATACTCCGTTAAAAGAGAATGGCTCCTCGGCTGCAAGGTCCATAACCCAATTAAACGCCTCCACAAATCGCGCCCGCTCTTGAGAGCCGTTCGCAAGTGCATACGAGATGTACGCCTGAATACCATCGAAAAGAAGAGCCCCGAGAAGTGCCCTCTCCGGTCCCCGCGCGTAACCGCCCGCGGTTTCGAGTATCTCATCTACCACCGTCGTCGCGAGACTCGAACTTAGACCGTTTGGACCCTGGAACTCTGGTATGGACATAGTGCCTCCAATTAAAACAATACACCCTACAATTCGGATGCCGCAGGTTTGCCTTCGATGCGCCGGAAGTCAGGGGAGTTTAGAGATCTTATTGAAGGCAGGATCGCTCCGATAAGCAGGTGATCGTTATAGTCGTTTCTTACATTTTAGCTTTGGTCAGCTGTGACTACAAAAGAATGCCCAGTGCTACTACCGGTACCAAGGCGAGCGGCAAAACCGGGGTTATAAAGCCGGCAAAAACGAGACAGATACCGACAAATGTGGCGAAGAGTATCCAGGCACGGGCCCGAAGCACTTCATGCACGTGCCGGCGACAATCTTTGATGAGCAGTGGAAGAAGCTCAAGATGCGAGGTCAGAGCTACTAAGGACGATGCGGGTACTTCAAGCGTATTTGGTATCAGAAGCCTGAGTTCAGGCGAATGAGAGCGCCCCACGACATCCGACTCAGTACCCCGGACCAAAAGGGTATCCGCAGGTAACTCACGCTCTCCAGCATCAGCAATCCGCCCGTGCAGATTCTTAGGCCACCGCTGTTGCGACTCCTGAGAGATGGCATCCTGTTGACCAAACGAAACCCAATAACGAGCAAGCACGTCATCGCCGATGGCAACAAGTACAACTCGGTCGGTATCGCTCTCCTCAATCAAGGTATCGGTGGGCTGCATCTGAATGCCGCGATCTATTAGAAAATCCTCCGAGCCGATTGAGAACTCGATACCTTTGACCGTACCGCAAATGCCCCTCCCCTCGTACTCACGAAGATCAACGACGCGGTCGGTTTCAAGAGAACCCACGATGCGCTGACAGAAA
>JALRCK010000472.1 GCA_023262305.1 Deltaproteobacteria bacterium | reverse complement strand
GGTGCTCTTGGGCAAGATTCCACTCCCTGCGGTATAGTTGGGCGTAGTGGCTATCGAGCTCTGTGTGCAGCAGCTCCTCCGCTTTTTGTAACGTGCCGAGCGCTTCATATACACCCGCGAAGTGTTTGTTGAAAGATTGCTCGGGAATCTCCCTTTTAAGAAAACTCTCAAGCTCTCTGCGAAGCTCCTTCTCATCTTGCACATGAATGAGGCTAGCATTCGGCGATTTGGTTTGGGCTAACGCGAGGCGTTCTGCTGCGTAACGGGTAGCGAGCTTTTCCCTCCACTTCGTGTCTGTTTCGTCAGAGCCACTTTGTTTTTCGATCAAGTAATTAAAAAACTCGTCTCGGGACTTAAAGTCATACAGATTACTCCAGTCTCCAAATATAATTGGATGGTACTCAAGGTAGACCTCTGAGTCGCTATCGTTACCAATAAAGAAATCGATCTTCTTTGAATCCACGGGGATCTGGAAGGATTCGCCTCGCTTGATCCAGAATGACGATATGTATCTTTCAAGGATGATCGCTACCGCAGCCTCCTTGCGCGAGTCAAAGAACTCATCGCGATATCGACAACCGTGAGCCGTCAGTTCCAGCGAGGGAGCCGGGCTGTGAGAGGGAGGAGGTACCGGTGAAGGGTTTTCCAGGGGCGGAGTATTGTAGGTTTCGAGAATCCTCCCGAACCAGGGGACTCCTCTGAGGGCGGATATGTAGTTCTGTATGGTGGAGGGCTCAAGGTTAAGGCTTTGAGGGTCCTTCTCTAAGAAGTTCCACTGGTTCCCGTTGTCGCGAGCAGCAAGGAAACGCTTCACCACTACTCTTTGAAGAGCTTTGTGTGAGTCCGCGAGAGGGATTCGACCACCACCCCGTTCGACGGCGTGCGAATAGGTTTCGACCTTCCGCTCATTTTGAGTTGACGAAGAGAGATGACGGATGAGTACAGAGGAAACAAGGGATTGTTTGCGAGCAACATGGTCTCCTAGGTCACCTTGAGTCAAGAGATACTTAGTATATCCCCTGCGATGAGATGCTAAATCTAGAGCGGTGAGCATAATAATAGCTCTGCGTTGTAGGCAGGTCTGCACTTTGCCTCCGGCAGTTACTTCCGGCCAATCTTGAAGCTCCCCGGGTTTAAGGGGGAGGTCCTGCAAGCGCACGCTGACATCATCTGGGTCAACCCGTATGGTGTTGTTCTGTCGAAGTTGTTCGCGGGTCTCTTTGTGACGCGGAGATAACAGATATACTCGTATCTCCTTACTCAAGATTTTTTTGAACTCCTCAATAGACGGTCGCTCATCTGTGTCGCTCTGCGTGAGTACCATCAGATGGGCAGAGAGCTGAACTACTCTTGGAACGTCCCGAAAGACCTCGGTTTTTCGCCATAATCGTGAGAGTGCCTCATAGGCAGCAAACTCTCGTGCAGAGAGGTCGGTCCAAGCGTTTTTGACATACAGGTCTCTGTAGAGGTGCGCCCAGGTAGTTGTATCAGGTTGTTCTTCAGGGTCGCGGGGCAACACCAGGAACCTTCCTAGGGCTGGATCGATTCGCGCTTGTACAGTATCCAGAAGATCTTCTACCGGGTCGCAAAAGCCCTCTTTAATCGTTTGGTCGTCGAGGAGTTTGAGCGCGCTGAGCATAACGGCAGGGCGGCAGCGAGACTTTTTAGAGGCGCCTCTATTGGACTCTAGCTCCTCACCTGAATTGAGTGATCCTTGATCAGATGAGGAGATGCCACTGGGGTTTGGAAGCACCGCCGCGAGTGCTTCCGGGGGCACCTCTGCAAGCTCCCGAAGGGCAGCCTCCCTGGGTTCCCCATTTTTAGGTACAACAAGGTCCGCGATGTTGGGTAAGAGGTCACGGAGCTTCTCACTGAATACCCGGCTGAGACGCACCTCCTCTCGCCATGACGGACCCACCACAGCTGATGCTGTGTCATCATGGTGCCTGCCTGAGTTGGTGTGCTCAATCTTCATCCAGCAAAATCTCCGAGAGGAAACGGGCTCTCAGAAGATACCGACCAGCGGATCTCTAAGCAAAAAAATCAGCGGAAAGGAGCCCATAAACCGGTGCCTTTCGTTACAAGAGAGCGATCGGGTGCATGCTCGCAGCGGCTAGTTCGATCACCACCGGGAGCCCCACATCCTCCCGCTCGGTGTCGCTATCAGATAGCTCGAGTAGCGATACGTAGAACGGGTCATCCTCTTAAAAAAAGTCTCATTCGTTTTAGCTTAGCTCCGTCAGATCCCTTATCTGGGCGCAAAGATGTAAGTGCACCGGTAGAAGAGCCTCAAGGCGTCTCCTCCCCGAAAGCTGATCGTCGCATGAGAATCGAGTGAAAAACGACTAGGGAGACACCTATGATTCTTTCTAATTCTACTGTTCGCCTCGGAACCGAGCTTACGGGTAGTGACCAAGCCCATGGAGAGGAACTGTTAGCGAAGGCTCGGGGCATTATTCAAGTAGCGCTGTTGAAACTTGAGGGTATCAGGACAGCTGGAGAGAT
>JALRCK010000471.1 GCA_023262305.1 Deltaproteobacteria bacterium | reverse complement strand
CGTAGGCGAGCCAGACCTGGCAGGGCTCTCCGCGCAATCTGCGGTGAAATTTGCCACTCCCACGCCCGTTGCGTGCTGTGCCTTCCCAGTACACTTCAACGTCTTTAAATCCGGCATCATGCATAGCGTCCCGAATCTCCGGGATGCTCCACATGCGCCAGTCGTAGGTGAAAGCCCGACGCTTGGTTCGAGCCCCTCGTGGGCGGAAATGGAGGCTAAAGCGGGTGCGATTATTGATTGGGTCAAAATGCTCCTGCTCAAAGTAGTAGGTGAGCCCAGGGAGCTTCTTGACGTCGAGCGAGGGCTCATGGTGTTGCGAGCCTCCGAACGTGTCCACAACCATTAGCCCGTTTCGTTTCAGGGATGCACGGCACGCCTTAAGATACGTGAGTAACGTAGCGCGCTCTTGGAAGGCGAAGTAACTAAAATTGAGGGCGCAGATGATGTCTGATCGATTTGAGTATCGCAGGAGGACATCGCGCTCAAGCACAGTAACTCGTTCTTGTTGCGCAGCAGAGAGCAGTGAAAGGTAGTTGTGCGTTCCGTAAGCGAGGGGCTCAGGATCGATATCTAAGCCGATAGCGCGTTTGTCCGCTCCGAGCTTTACCCACTCACAACACAAAGAGAATGTACCGCAGAAATCCTCTCGTAAGATCGTGGGCTCCTGCTTGTTTATGTTTCGGTAGAGCACCCGAAGAAAACGGGCATCGGCTTCTGGGGATTGTACCGATTGTGCGTAGGCATCGTACTTATCAAAGGCGGAGAGAGCGGTCTTCATACTGCTAGTTCTTTGCATCGTTTGAGTGGTCTGAGTCGGCCACCTGCTCGGGCCGCATGGGAGTATCTCACAGACCCAGCGGTTAACCAAATGCGCTGGAACCCCCCGAGAGGTGAGGCTTGAGGCTCTTGTGTGATGCACGTGGGAAGAGTCAGGCAATGGCGACCATTACGAATTTATGACGAGGTTAGGAGGGGTTAGCTGAGATATTCCTCATGCTTGAGTAGCCATCGACTCTTGGTACTATCCATAGGCTATGAATTCGAGACATGCGACACAGGTCACCTTCCACCCGATTCAGGGCGGGCGCTTCAGCGCAACCTTAGCACCAAGAGTTGCGCGTCAGCTCGCCGACGCCGTGATGAATATGGAGGGTGTTGAGGAGACCCCTCGCTTTGATAGACAATCACTCCAGGCAAGGCTCTCAAGCGGTCAGCCGATGAGTCAGGGAGATATCTTCTCTTTACTGCGGTTTCGCCCGCACCTCCAAAAGCTTGGTCCTGAGGCTCTGAGCGCGCTTGAACAGACCGAGCGATATGTTCGAGAGCGAACCGAGATCAATGCGAAGCGGACCGGCTTACCTCGAAACCCCTTTCAGCCGATCTTAGTGCTGCCGCCGAGACCGTCGACCACAGAGAGCGAGGGACGCACTCACAACCCCGCTGCCTAGGCAAGATAGCGTGTGGGGTAGTGATCCCGTTCATCTTCCGGCGAATGCGGAAGAAAAAGCGTTGTCGGGGCATACCTGAATGAATTAGCGTTACCGTATGGTAGTCCTACTGAGTTGTCGATGCAGAGTTCTCTCCGCGTGTGTTGAGCGCCGCGTTGTAGGCGCCAGTCCACGTGCTCCCCGGAGTGCGAGCGCCTGCCAAGAGAGTTGCGGCGGAGGGAGGGAGCAGTCGTGGTGACCGTGGAGGCTTTCCTATCGCTTGCTCGGACCTTGGTCAGGCAGGCGTATCCAACGATACGCGCCGCTGTCGCGGCGGATTCTCGAGCACCAGACACAAAGGTTGATGGCAGTTTCGTAACTGAGACCGATCGTTTCGTAGAGGAGTTGTTTACCCGAGAGTTTGAAAAAGCCTTCCCGTCCATCCCTGTGATCGGCGAGGAGGCTGCCGCTGATGCCCACCGCACGACTGGAACGGATGCTCGTCACTACTACGCCACGATCTTGGGCGCCCCTCAGCAGATCATCATGGATCCGATCGATGGCACGAAGAACTTTGTAGAGGGGCGGGCTGAGTTTTGTGTCGCGGTCGCTCTCACTAAGCGTCGGGAGAGCGGGATCTGGCCAGAGGCTGGTCTCGTCGCTATTCCGGTAGCAGGCAGGATGTACTGGTGTGACGAGGATGCGGTATATCAGGAGGGGATCGAGAGCGGCGAGGTGGTGAAGGTCAGCAGAGAGGCTCGGACCGGGGTAGCGGTCTCGGTTAATTCACGTGATCGCGGATGGCTCCGGGAGCATCACTATCGCATTAACCATCCGTGGGTATCGTGCGGGTCGAGTGTGCATGACTTCTTAGGCACGGTGCTCGGGCAGCTGCAGGGCTCTCTGGTGTGCGCGCAGCGCCTGTGGGACCTCATGGCGCCGCTGGCTCTGGCAGATCGCCTGGGGTGTGGCTTGAGAGATTTCACAACTGGCGAGCGTGTGCTCACTATCACGCAAGCTGATCTCAGTACTGATCTTGTGCAGCGACCGTGGGGGCTCACGCGGCGCATGATGCTCCTTCCAAAC
>JALRCK010000470.1 GCA_023262305.1 Deltaproteobacteria bacterium | reverse complement strand
ACACTCAGGCAGTTCAACCTCCACCACCTCAGACGCAAGAGCAGCGTTCCTCCTCTGAGCGAAACTCTACGTTTGTTGAGCAGACGTACCCACGAACACCTCTGCAACAAAGTGTAGAGGTTTCTGCCGTCACACCGACATCCAAGAGCGCCGCACAGTCAAACAGTACCTCTCAGTCAAACAGCGCGAGCTCGTCAGAGACGAACACTCCAACCAGCGCAGCCGAACTCAAGAGAGTTTATCAATCGGCGGAGATTCTTATCAAAGAGGGGAATGCCGTGGAGAGCGTGGCCTCCCAGATGAAGCTTCCCGTTGAAAGTGTGAAGTTGCTCGCGCAGATGATTGAGATTGAGCGAGAGGAGGACTCTCGCAAGCAGGATCCGAGTGGAAAATACGCAACGACCGACTCGCGTCTCGGGGCGTTGGGAGGCATTCGTCGACAAACGTCAATTCTCTAGGAGGCGATGACATGGACATCGGAATGTACGCGGCCACATCGTTGGGAGTCGTCCAGATGAGAAAGCTGGAGATTCAGAACAACAACTTAGCGAATGTGAACACGGTTGGGTTCAAACGACAGATCCTCGTCACCTCACCGGAGGATTTCAGCGACACATTCGCGAAGGAGCTCGCTAAAGACGATCCGTATGCCAGTGGGGATCAATCGCGCGTATCCACGGTGAATGAGGTCTCTACAGAGGTTGATTTCTCGATGGGAGCTATAAAAAGAACGGGGAATCCCTTCGATGCCGCTCTGAGAAATCCGAACGACTTTTTCGTAATCAATACTCCAGAGGGAAAGATGTATACGCGCGCGGGCAATTTTACCCTCAATGCTGAGGGAGCGCTCGTTACTCAAGATGGCATGGCTGTTCAAGGTGAGGGTGGTCCGCTTGTGGTGAACCTTCCCGGCGCAAGCATAACTGATGATGGCAGTATAAGGTCCGGAATAAACGCACTGGGTCGAATCCAAGTAGTTCGATTTGAGAATACGAAGGGCCTCATTCCGGTCGCGGGGACACGATTCCGGTTGCAAGGTGGCGCACAACCTTTGCCGGTTGATGCCCGTGTTGAGGCGCGCTCCCTTGAGATGTCAAACGTTTCAGCGGTTACTGGAATGATTGATCTCATCACCACGAACAGAGCGTTTGACGCGTACACCAAGGCTGCTCAGACCATTGACAGCTTGAACCAGGCAGCGATCAACCAAGTAGGAAAACGGCAGTGATGAAGAAATGAGTGAGGAGACCCTATGATTAGAGCACTTTATTCAGCAGCTACCGGAATGCAGGCCCAAGAAACCAACTTGGACGTCATATCCAACAACTTGGCGAACGTAAACACGACCGGCTTCAAGAAGAGTCGCGCTGACTTTCAGGATCTGATGTACCAGTTCGTGGTCGAGCCAGGAGCTCCTACCTCACAGATTACAATCAATCCCACCGGTGTGCAGGTGGGTCTTGGTGTGAAAACCACCTCAGTTCAAAAGATGTTCACTCAGGGTGATTTAAGCTCCACCAACAATCAGCTCGATGTCGCGATTGAGGGAGATGGATTTTTTCAGGTAACCAGACCGGATGGAACGTTCGCCTACACCCGCTCAGGGTCGTTCCGCCTCGATCAGAACGGACAGCTCGTAACACCGGATGGGTTCGTCATAGCCCCCGGAATTATCGTTCCCCCGGATTCCCAGGGTATGACGATCGGACAAGATGGAACCGTCAGTGTGAAGCAGCCGGGTAATGTGGTGCCGACTCAGTTAGGACAGCTCATAGGAGTTCGGTTCCCAAACAATGGCGGACTGCGAGCGCTCGGTCAGGGCCTCTACGAGGATACCCAAGCGTCAGGACTGCCGATCACTGGAATATTTAGTCAGGTTGGATTTGGAAGACTGAATCAGGGCTTCCTTGAGAGCAGTAACGTAAGTGTGGTCGAGCAGGTTGTTAGTATGATCACGGCGCAACGCGCCTATGAGGCTTCATCAAAAGGGATCACCACGGCGGATGAGATGTTGTCATCCGCGATTAACTTGAAGAGGTAAGATTATGAGATGTAATCGAAGATTGATTTCGAAACTGAGATTAAGGCGCTTCGTAACGAGATCAATGCTGGTACGCGGCGTGTTTCTGGGCGGCTTGTTGTTAGGCAGCCTCGCTCAAGCCGAGGGAGGACAGCCGCAGCAGCAAACCATCCGAGTGCAAGGGCGAAGTGACGCCATCGTCACTGATGGGTCAATTCGATTTGGGGACATCGCTCACATCGATTCTCCCAACATGGTCGATGACCAAGCTGTGATCCAACTGAAGAAGGTGGTGGTTGGAACGAGTCCAAAAGCGGGAGAGGTAGTGGTCTTGGATGGTGCTGAGGTCTTAAAGAAGCTCCAGACCGAGGGAGTTCGGCTGCAATCGCTTCGTTACTCGCTTCCTCGCCAAATCTCGGTGACTCGCGCGTATCGTGAGGTAAGACAAGACGAGCTCCAGCGAGCACTGTCAGCCTATATCTCAAAATCCAGCCGTCAATTC
>JALRCK010000046.1 GCA_023262305.1 Deltaproteobacteria bacterium | reverse complement strand
CGTGTAAGTGTGAGTATGGCTCCGTGCTCTTCGACAAGGGAGCCTCCCTTGCTGATGTTGGGTTGATGTTTCAAGAAGGCGCCCTGTTTGACTCCATGACGGTGTACGACAACGTAGCGTTTCCACTGGTAGGGGGAAAGGTGCCAACCACAAGCCTTCCTCGAGAGGTACGCGAGGATGTGTGTGAAAAGGTTGGGTCAATCCTCGCTCGGGTAGGGTTGGTGAAAGCGGCTTCTAAGATGCCCGGTCAGCTCAGTGGAGGTATGAGGCGCCGCGTG
Organism: Deltaproteobacteria bacterium; assembly: GCA_023262305.1. Lineage (GTDB taxonomy): Bacteria > Bdellovibrionota_C > UBA2361 > UBA2361 > OMII01 > OMII01. The sequence continues at coordinate 10,513 of JALRCK010000046.1, read as the reverse complement.
TCTCTCGCCCGAGCCCTGGTTGGTCGCCCTCGAATCCTTTTACTTGACGATCCAACAAGTGGGCTGGACCCGGTGGCGAGCAGTGTCATCATGGATCTCATCGTTGAGCTGCATAAGGAATACCGCCCGACAACGGTACTGGTGAGTCACGATCTGCGCAGATTGCTACCGAGCGTTGAACGTATCTTAGCACTCTTTGATGGATCGATCGCATTCGACGGTACCCTGGAGGAACTCGCCCAATCTGCGCCTGTGTACGTGCGTAGTTTTGTCTCGTGTCGGTATGAGTTACCTCAGGTGGCCACGGAAACGGCAGTAGTAGAGTAGTGTATGAAAAAACCGATGTTAAAAGACAGGGCGATCGAGGAGTCTCGTGAGAGATTCCTATCCGGAATCGGAGTGCCCAAGCTGGAGAAGTTTATTGTTGACGACTTCCAGCGCCAAGCGATCGATAACCTCGCCGCCGGTATCGATACCCTGGTCGTAGCGCCAACAGGATCAGGCAAGACCTTTATTGCTATTGAGGCGATGCGCAATCTGATTAAGAAAGGGCAGCACGCTGTCTATACCACACCCCTGAAGGCGTTATCGAACACCAAGTACACGGAGTTTCAGCGGATATTTGCCCCTGACCATACGGTTGGGTTGTTGACTGGAGATAGAAAGATTGAGGGCGACTCTGATGTTGTGATAGCGACTACGGAGATCTATCGAAACGAGCTCTATCGTGGGACAGGGCGATACTCACTCGTGATTCTCGACGAGGTGCACTATATCGCGGATCCTCAACGGGGGGCTGTGTGGGAGGAGAGTATTATTCTTACTCCGCACTCATCGACTCTGCTGATGCTCTCAGCATCAATTTCTAACGCCGAAGAGATTGCCGCGTGGATTGAGGAAACGCGCAATAAAGAGTGTCGAATCGTTATGAAGAAGGAGCGTCCCGTTGAGTTGCGCTACGGGTTTCTTCACCCGAAATTCGGGGTTATCCCTCTCAGTGATGAAAAGGGACACCTCTCGCCTGAAGTTGCGCACTTCTACGGCTCCGCAGCTCTGGATGATACTGGAACGCGCGTAACGGGGCGTTTCGGTCGTGGAGACGGCAGAGGAGATCGAGGCTCTCGCGGCGGCGGTGGTCGCAGCGGTGGCGGTCGAGGACAGCGAGACCGCGGTGGTCGTGGTCAAGGTAGGAGGGGGCGGTAGTGTTGTACGCAGATTTTCCAGTATCCACGATTCTCAGGGAGCTTGAGCGGGATGACCTACTCCCAGCTATCCTTTTTCGAACAGCGCGAAAGCAGTGTGACTCCGATGTCGAGGCGCTTGCCCGAAATCCCCACGCGCTCCTTCCGCCCGCGCGGCAGCATCTTCTCGAAGCGGAGGTACAGGCGGTCATAAAGAAGTATAGCTTTGATCCGGAGTTCATCACTGGGTATCCGCAGTATCAGCCTTTGATCCAGACCGGTGTTGGTGCCCATCATGCGGGGCAGCTTCTCATTTGGCGGCTCCTTCTTGAGGAGCTGATGAGTCGGAGCATGTTGCGATTGATGATCGCCACCGGAACTGTTGCGGCGGGCGTAGACTTCCCAGCACGCACGGTGGTTGTGACAGCGCACAGTCGGCGAGGGTCTGAAGGGTTCAGCGTGCTCTCATCATCGGAATTTCAGCAGATGGCGGGGCGCGCAGGACGGCGCGGCAAGGACTCTGTTGGAGTGTGTATTATCACGCCGAGCAAGTTCTCAGACGCTCGTGTCCTTCTTGAGGTTTCTAAGCGCCCTCCCGAGCCGTTACGATCGTCGTATTTCGCCTCCCCGTCGACGGTGCTCAACCTACTCCGGTACCGAAATGTTGACGACCTTCAGTTTACTGTCGAGCGGAGCCTTGCCGCCTTCCTGGATCGAAAGAACGCCAGTCGTCTGCGAGAGGAGGCGATCGGGGAGCAGCAACAGGTAGAGGGAGGTGGCGCTCTCTCAGGTGAGAAGCGGAAGAAAGCCGAGAAGCGAGTGCGCCGAAAACTCCGTGATGCTGACGAACTTGAGCAGAAGCAAGAGACCTCTCTTGTTCAATCTCTTGATGGACTCCGTGCCCTTGGATACGTCGAAGGGGGGAGCCTCACTGACAAGGGATACTGGGCGGCTGAATTGTGCACGAGTCTTGTACTTGAACTCGGGGAATCTATATCGGATGGATTGTTCGATGATTGCGCCCTCTACGAGCTGGTCGGGTTGGTGGCGAGCATTGCTGGAGATCCACACCGTCCCTATTTCCGGCTCAAGGCAAATCCGATCAAGCCTGAGCTCTTTGAGAAGATGGGGAAGATAGTCGAGCGGGTGAAGAGAAATTATCAGGGTCCGGGGTCCGCAGAGGTTGCCGTCCTTCCTGATGCCGCGTTGACTGCCATTACATGGATGGACTCAGAGACATGGCCAGAGTTCTCAGGTTTGTTACGGTTGTCGGGGGTTGCCGATGGTGATGTTGCCCGGTTGGTGAGTCAAACCGCGGACCATCTGAATCAGCTCAGTCGGCTTGAGAAGACCCACCCGATCCTTGCTCAATCTGCAAAAGTTGGTAGAGCAAGGCTCTTACGACCGCCATTTTCGGAGACGCTCCTGGCTACGGATTAGAAATCCAGTTCGTTCCACCCTCGCCCCTGGTATCTCACGAGCGAGAGGTAACCACACACGCACAGAACCGGCGGGTTTTCAGTTGTCACGTGGGGGGCGTTGAGGGCTTTATTCTACCTTTCGAGAAATTGCACGCCCCTGGGTACCGACATCGTATCTGACCGCTCCTCAGTTGTTATTCCTAGGCAAGGTTAGCTGGTAAGAGCTCCACAGGGTTGCAGCCTTCAAAAGGACGGAAGTCCGAGCGTGCTCCGCTCTTTCGCAGCCTCATCCCCAGCTACAAATCCCTAGCAGGAACCCCTCTTTTGGGGGTACTATGCTTGGTATGAAGATACTTGTTCCTGTAAAGCGTGTGCCGGATTGGCAAATTAAACTCAAGCTCCTGTCGGATGGTTCTGGCATTCAGACCGATGGCATCAAATGGATTCTCAACACGTTTGATGAGATCGCAGTTGAAGAGGCGATTCGTCTGAAGGAGAAAGGGGTCGTCACCGAGATCGTCCTCGTGAGTATCGGTCCTGAGGATGTGCGGGCTCGCCTAGAGTATGCACTGGCGATGGGTGCAGATTCTGCCATCCTTGTGAAGCACGACGGACCGGCAGATTCTGACCTTGCGTCACGCGTCATAGCGGAGGTGTTCAAGAAGGGGGACTACTCGATGATCCTTCTGGGCAAGCAGGCGATCGACTCCGACTCAAACCAAACTGCGCAGCTGGTTGCTGGGCGGCTTAACCTTCCGCAAGCGTGTTTCGCATCCAAGGTCGTGGTTGAAAGCGGCTGCGCAACTGTGACTCGCGAGGTTGATGGCGGTCTTGAGACTATAAAGGTGCCGATGCCGTGTGTAGTGTCCACGGACCTTCGTTTGAATGAGCCTCGATACGCAGCGTTGCCGAATCTGATGAAGGCAAAGAAGAAGCCGTTCGAAGTGGTCTCCCTCGATAGCCTCGGCGTGTCCCCGGAAGTGAAGGTCAGGGTTCGCACCCTCACCACGCCCGGTGCTCGGAAGGCGGGTCGCAAAGTTGGTTCGGTGCAGGAGTTGATAGACGCTCTGCAGAATGAAGCAAAGGTGCTCTAAAAGGTTGGTGGTTCATGTCAAACGTTCTTCTCTATATTCAGCACGATAACGGTAAGGTTCTCAAAGGCACTCTCTGCGCTCTGACAGCAGCGCGTGAGCTCCGAACATCCTGGAACGGCAGCGATATTGTAGCGATCGCTCTCGGCCCAGGGGCTCAGGTCGCGGCCCAAGAGATGTTGAAGTTCGGGGTGAGCCGGGTGAGGTATTCGGTGGACCCACTTTTTGAGAAGTACCGGTCTGAGCCATACGCCCGAGCCATCGCGCTCGCAGCCCGCGAGCTCGGAGCGTCGACAGTCGTTGGTCTTGCAAGTAGTTCGGGTAAAGACGTACTGCCTCGAGTGGCGGTCTTGCTCGATGCAGCCCAGGCATCGGACATCATCGGAGTGAACGGCGATGGCTCGCTGAAACGCCCGATGTACGCGGGAAATATTATCGCTGAGGTTGAAGTGCTGAGCCCCTCTCGTGTCGTGACCGTGCGAGCAACCGCCTTCGCGCCAGCTTCCACGGAAGGTGGTGGTAGCGAGTGCAGTGAGCTAGCGCTCTCTGGCGACCCTGAGTTGCGGGAGCAGCCCCGATTTGGTGAGGTGCTCGGGTATGAGATATCGAAGGGTGATCGACCGGAACTTGCAGACGCAAGTATCGTGGTGAGTGGTGGGCGAGCACTTGGCTCGGCTGAAAGCTTTGAGAAGGTTATGTTTCCGCTTGCAGATGCATTGGGTGCAGCAGTTGGCGCATCTCGTGCAGCAGTTGACTCAGGTTATGCCCCAAACGACTGGCAAGTGGGGCAAACGGGCAAGGTTGTCGCTCCAAATCTCTACGTCGCGGTGGGGATATCAGGAGCTATTCAGCACCTTGCCGGGATGAAGGACTCAAAGGTTATCGTCGCGATCAACAAGGATCCAGATGCTCCGATATTTGAGATTGCGGATTACGCGCTCGTCGCGGATCTCTTTGCTGTTGCGCCGGAGCTTACTGAGAAGGTGCGGGGACTGCGAGGGTGATAGTAGCTGCAGGCAAGCGCCTCATCTATCTCTGGGCAATTGTTAGCGTCGTCTGCTGTGTTTTTTCTGCGTGTGCAGACCCGGCGAAGCTTCCCACTGTTTCTGCTAAGTTTGTCTCGGCGAATCGTTCCGATGCGGTGAAATTTGATCTTGAGGTTTGTTCCAATGACCGTGAGCGAGCGCTTGGTCTCATGTATCGGAGATCCCTTCCTGAATTTAGTGGGATGCTTTTTGTGTTCCCTGTTGAGCAACAGCACTCATTCTGGATGAAAAATACGTACATTCCCCTAGACATGGTATTTCTTGATAGCGATATGAAGGTGGTCGGTATTCTTGAGAATGTACCGCCTCTCACGGAGGCTCCGAGGTCGGTCAGAAAGCCGAGCCAATTCGTTGTCGAGTTGGGTGCGGGTATTACTCGGAAGCATGGTGTGACCGAGGGGGCACGCATGGAGGTGGAGGGGGTTGTCCCTGCGGGTCAATAGTGGGTGACTTGGGTATGACGAGAGTCATGTACACGCCACTGTTGGCAGGTAGGTGTTGTTTTGCGGTGGAGTTTAGTGACTCCTGGGACTATACTACAGCACCGTAGTGTAAGCCTGTTCTCCTTGGAGCCTGTGTGCCAACAGCCCCAATTCTTGCAACATATAGTGTTCTTGCAACTGAGAGCGTCTCTGCAGGCGCATCGAGTGTCTTGGTACATGTCCATCACGAGATCGATATACTTCTGGGTATGTTTCTTCTCTCGGGCGCGGTCATTGCATATTGGCTTGGTACGTACCGAGGAAGAACGGAAGACCGTCTAGGGAGATCTTTACTGTACGGTTTAAGCCTCGTTTGTCTCGTTGGTGGGGGCAAGTACATCTCAGTCCTCATGACCTCTACGCCCGCTGTGGACTCTTTTTCCTTTGAAGAGTGGTTCGTTGGAATTGTGGCTGGAATAGGCCTCGGTGTCATTCTACCGTGGCTCGCCCTGCGCGTTTACGCTTCCGATAAAGCCATGAAAGACCTAGAGCAGCGAGTGGAGGTGAGTTTGAGGAGCGCTCAACACGCGGATGTCGAACGGCAGCTCATATCGGAGCAATACGTTAAAAGCACGGATGCGCTGCGCCGCTCTGTCGAGCGGGGATATAGGTTGGCAGCATTAGTCGAGAACGCGCGTGACGCCGTTATTGGCGTAGATGAGGATGGAAGGATCTGGCAGTGGAATGGTGCAGCCGATGCACTGTTTAGGATGGACGGTCTCACCATGGTCGGAGGATCTCTTGACTCTATCGAGGTGCGTCCGAGTGGCTCTCTCTGGCGAGAAGTTCTGCGGCTTTCAGCGCCCCCCTTTCGTAAAGGGACGGATGAACTCACCTTAGTGAGAGGAGATGGAACAACTCTTCCGATCTGGGTGAGTGTATCCAAGTTTCCACCGAGCGCTGGTGGAGGTGCTGGTCTCGCGATAGTGGCGCGTGATCTCAGCGAGAAAAAGAGGGTAGAGGAGAAGATCTCGGCAGCGCTTGCGGAAAAGAGCCTGCTCCTCAAAGAGGTTCATCATCGGGTTAAGAATAATCTTCAGTTGATCTGCAGCCTGCTACGCCTGCAGTCTAAGGAGGCGTCCGATCCGGGAGCGCTTAAGCTCTTTCGCAAGAGCGAGGATCGGATACGCTCTCTGGCGCTGGTGCACGAGCGGCTCTACCGCTCTGAGAATCTCGCGATGCTAAATTTTGGTGGCTACGTAAGAGACCTGGTCGGTCAGTTGGTCCGGTCGGCTGAATTGGGAGGTAAGACCGTAGAGGTGGAGTTTGCGGTCGAAGAGATTCCGTTTCCGGTCGATAATGCGATCACCTGCGGATTGATCGTAAACGAGCTGGTTGGCAACAGCCTCAAACACGGCGCCTCGCCCACGGCTCAGCTTCGGGTGGGGCTGAAGAGGGATGCAACAAACGTGATATTTACGGTATGGGACAATGGAAAAGAGGCTCTGGACCCAAAGATCTTCGACACTGCGTCCTCCCTGGGTTTGAAGCTTGTTCGCTCCCTGACGCAGCAGCTCGGCGGCACAGTTGGGATTCATCAAAATGCTGGCACCGAGTTCACGGCGGTGCTTCCAGTTTCTGTCTTGATTGAAAAGGAAGCTCCCCACCTCCGTGCGAGTGCTGCGGCGTGATATTCTATCTCCCTTTTTAAGGGCGAAAGGAGTACAACGGGGAGAGGTCCTCTGTGCGGCAAGGTCCGCTGAGTTGGGAGTGGGGCGGTGAGTCGAGATGTATCTAGCACGTCTGGGTGGTCGAATCGTGAGGTCAGGGTTCTCCGATCGCTTAACTCGCCCGACCGGATTCAGAGCTACTTGGATAAACTTCCCTATCGGTGTGAGGACGGTCACCTCTGTGCACGCGCTGCAATTCGGGACGGGCGGGCGCACTGCTTCGATGGAGCTCTCCTCGCAGCTGCTGCGCTGAAGCGGTGCGGAATCGAGCCCCGCCTCATTGATCTGTGTGCAACGCGGGATGACGACCACATCCTGTGTGCCTTCCGATGGCGTGACAGGTGGGGCGCGCTGGCGAAATCGAACTTTCCTGGCTTGCGTTTTCGTGAACCGGTTTTCCGATCGCCGCGAGAGTTGGTGCTGTCGTATTTTGAGCTTTACTTTAACCTTGAGGGAGAGAAGACCCTGAGGGCATTTTCTAGTCCGATGGTACTCCCCTCCACGCACACGGTGGACTGGGAGTGTGATGATTCTGCAGGGGAGGTGATCGTAGAGAGGCTCCTGAAGCAAAAGCACCATCAACTGCTCCTTCCCGGTCAAGCTCGGGGTCTGCGTGCTCTAGACCAGAGGCTTTTTAAGTCGCAATTAGTCGGTGTGAATATGAAAGGGGCCTACGGTGGCGAATAGGACGTGTACATGACGAAGAACCGGGAGGGAGATTATCGAGTTGTGTACACCACGGAGGAGGGGGCGGTCTGTCCGGAGTGTAGGCGCCCCAAGAACAAGTGCGCATGTGCTGAGGCTCGACGCCTCTCTGTAAAGGGGGACGGGAACGTGCGCGTACGGCGGGAGACCAATGGACGGGGCGGAAAAACCGTGACGACTATAGCGGGGTTAGCTCTCAATCAGCATGAGCTTCAGGCGCTCCTGAAGGACCTGAAGCGTACCTGCGGAGCGGGCGGGGCTATCAAGGATGGCATCCTTGAGGTTCAGGGTGACCACTGCGACCTCGTCCTGCGGGAGTTAGCCCGGCGGGGGATTAGTGCGAAGCGGGCCGGTGGATAGGTCTGTTGGCGCCACACTTTTCCTTTCTTTAGGCTCGTGCTCCTGGTATTCATATCAAAGGATCTGTTTTCACTCGGGTCCCAAGAGGGCGTACGATGTTCAGAAATGGCAACAAGGTCAGGATTAAAGATTCGGTCTTTCGCAAGGTTCGAATAGCAGCGGAGATCCTTGGCTGCACCGTTGAGGATTTTGTCAGCCAAGCGGCCGAGAGGGAAGCTGAGAAGGCTCTGTCGCTCATGTCGCGTCGCGAACAGGTTCCACCAGTCGAAGTTGAAGGCTCTGCTGAGCACCAAGAGCTGGCGTAGTTCCTGTTCCAATCTTGTGCTCATATTCTGGGGCATAAAAATTAGCATTTAGATCGCGTTCCCCTTCAGGCATGTTTCTGTGGAGCTATGTTTCCGTGGGGCTATGTTTCCTCGGAATAAGACGGAAGAGGCTACCGAGATTATGAGAGTTGGCTCTCGCTACATCCGATTGGGAAAGGGTGTGTTCAGGATGAGGTGAGTGGGCTGGAAGGATACGAATGCTTGTCCCTCCAGCCCACTAAACCTTGGTGTTCAACTGGTCGATGATTTTTCATGAAACCATCCCAGTATCTCTACGCACTTGAGCAGGAGGACGACCCACGCAAAGGCGATCGCGCAAAACGCCACAAAGAGCGTTAGAGCAATCGTTCCGACAATTGCGAGGGCGAGACCAACCGCACTAAGCGCGATAGCCCCAGCGGCCCACAGGGGCCACGAGAGCGCCAACATAACTGCTCCGAAGAGCAGTCTGATGCCGCTAACCCCTCTCCAACGGCCGATAGCGAAAGCTAGCAGCCAGGATGGGGCCGTTCCGACTAAATAACCTTGAGTTAGTATGTGTTCCATAGGTGCTCGTTGGGAGCGCTCTCCACTCCTGATGGACAACGCTCCCCACAAGAACCCTCACAACCTTACTGACCTCTCCTGAACACAGCCCCAAACGGTATCAAGGAAAGGTACCTAAGGATAGGTGTCTGGAACTGTCAAAAATAGGCAAAGGGGCGGCTTTCTGGTCCCGAAAAAAATAGTTAAGTGGCGAATGTCACGATGTGAATAGCACTTCGGCTTCTGATACCGTGATGAAGGTCTACGATAGAATGGAGTTCCCCCCAAAATGACAACCGTAGCAACGAAAGCCCGTACTAATTCCCTCCAACAGGAAATCCACGACAACAGCGGCGACCCCCATTTCTTGAGCACTGAACCGATCGTCGAACGACTCTTTGCCCCCTCCAGAGCACCATTTAGCAAGGACGTCGCCGAACACCTTTCGCACCTCCAAGAATTTCTTGATGAGCCACGTGCGGGAAATATTCCTGCAGCGCAATCGGCGGCGCGAAAGTTGTGCGCGATGCTTGAGAAGATGGACCCTCGACTTACAGCAGGGGGGCGCGGCAGCTTTAGGCGCGACTTCGCTCTTGCCACATTAGAGCAGGTCGCTACGGTCGCTGTCACGGAGGAGAGTGTTCGGTCAATGCACCGGATGTTGACTGATGATGTAACCGGACGGTCTGTGACGCTCAGTGAATCAGTCATGGCGGGGATAACGGATCTAAATGAGTATCGTGGGTCGCGGCTGCGCCGAACATACGCACGCGATGGCGGCTTATGTGATTCCCTCGCTGAACGATTCGGCCAGGCGCTCGCGTTGACGCACGAGGTGCGGGCTCAGTACCAGCGGAAAACGAGTCGGCGCTTCGATGGATCCGTGCCTGAGGGCCAGATACGCTCCGAACTGGACCCGATCATTGCACGGGCAAAGGAGGCAATGCTCCTCATCCCAGAGGGGCGAACGCTCTCTGCCCGATTTGAAGAGCGCGTTGAGTCCGTCATCGCTCGATTAGGCGATTACCATTTTGCTGATGCCTGTAGGCTTATGGAGGGGCTCGTCAACGACATGCGCGAGTTGAAGAGTGTTTTCATGTCCGTTGAGGGGCTTGACGTAGGACTTGGAAGTAAAGTGGAGCTTTGGCGTGCCCGGCGCTCCCCCCGGTCTGGAGCTAAACCCGCCTAGCCTGTCCTTGCTAGGTGGTGCGGAGAGGCTCGATTTGATACCCTTGCCCCGAAAAACATTCTGAAAAGGGGGGCGTATGAAATTCGTTGTTGTGTCGGGAAGCCATCGACAGAATTCGCAGAGCGACCGAGTAGCCAACTACGTTGCGACTCATCTGCGAGCAGGTCACGTTGACGCGCACGTTATCTCGCTTGCCAATAATCCTCTCCCTCTTTGGGATGAGGGGGTGTGGGGAGACGATCCCAAGTGGAAGGAGGTGTGGGGTCCGGTCTCTCAAGAGCTTCGCGCCGCTGATGCTCTCGTCGTCATATCCCCGGAGTGGTCAGGGATGGTGCCTCCGGGCCTCAAAAATTTCTTCCTCCTCTGCTCGACCGCGGATGTTGGACACAAACCAGCGCTGATCGTTTCAGTCTCAAGCGGGGTGGGCGGAAGTTACCCGGTTACTGAGTTACGAACGTCCTCCTATAAGAACACTCGCATCGTTTACATCCCGGAGCATGTGATTATTCGAAACGTA
>JALRCK010000469.1 GCA_023262305.1 Deltaproteobacteria bacterium | reverse complement strand
GGATCCATCCCTAAACGAGTCGGCTCATCCGAACCATCGACCGGCAAAGTATTCTCTTCGTGCTCATCATTTTTCTGATCGGGCATGGGGCTCCTTACTCTAAAAATCCTAGCGGGCATTGTTTCATTAAGCGACCCGAACGTCAAAGTTGAATTAGGGAAAAAGACACCCCTAACGCCCTTTTTTTACGTAACTTTTGACTGCTTACCACTCCCCTACCACCCGCGTAAGGATGCTATCAAGAGCATCAACCGCCTCGGCGATCCTCCATGTGCTTTTGTCGCGGGGGCCAACCATGTCTGAAACCGATCGCAACTCAAGGAATGGAACCTGGTGGAGCAGAGCCACATAAAAAAAAGCCGCCCCCTCCATATTTACAAGGCTCGGGGAATACCTATCGCGAGCCCATGCGATAGAGTGTGACTCACTAAGTACACGATTGACCGTGATTGAACGCACCCGGGGTAGCCCTCGCAGCGAGGGTAGTTCAACAGAGGGAGCAACAAGGAACCGCCCCGAAAATGGGTGAGATCCCTCGCTGAGGAGCCCCATATCGAAGAGATCAAGGAAACTGCCGTGCGATTCGGCCCCAACATCCGCAAACCCCTCCTCCGAAACCACCGCAACAGAACCGATCGGAATATCAGGGGTAAAACTGCCTGCAATGCCAGCTTGCACCACCCGACTATACTTCCGGCTCATCAACGCTCGCGATAGGTGCGCCGCGCACGCCACCTGACCCACCCCCGTAATCAGAAAATCACAGCGGTTTCCCTGCACAATGCCCCCCGGCTCGCCCATCCCCGTGAGGCGAGAACCCGTCTCCCGCTCAACTAATGGAGCGACCTCTGTGGCGGTGGCTGAAACTATGAGTGTGGTCACATCAGCTGTCTCTATATCGGACACAACAAATCCTTTTGCTCGCCGATTATAGGAGGTCTCGTCGGCTTGCGGAACAATCCCGCAACCGCACGAAAATGTCTATACAGGAGAACCAGTTATGAGTTTCCAGGTCCAATCATACAACCAACAACAACCCTATCAATCCTACCCCCAACCAGCAAATCGAGGGGAAAAAACATCAGATTTCGTTTCATCAGCGGTGCCCACCGCAATCCTCTCAGGGGTCCAAGCGTTACAGTTATCGTCAGGCCTAACCGCCAGCACCGGTGCCGCCACCTCGGCCACTACGCTCTCCGCAACAGCTGGAGCCGTTGGCTCCGCAGCATCCATCGCGGGAGGAGTTCTCGGCGCCCTTCAACTCGCGATGAACTGGGGCAGGTCCACACCAAGTGCAGGAGCTGCATCAGGCTTAGCCTTAGGAGCCACTGTAGGGACGCTCATCTTCCCGGGCCTCGGAACCGCTATCGGCGCCGGTATCGGAGCGCTGGCAGGCGGTCTGATCGGATGCATTACAGCGGGTAAACATAAGGATCAAAAGGTGCGAGACGTAGTCAGAGAGAACCTCGTTAACGCCGGAATCCTGACCTCTGAGTACCAACTCCAGCTCCCAGATGGCTCCATGTATGACATGGGGAAAGATGGAGGACCACGAGAGGAGTTTGGCGGACGTCGTCCCTACGAAGTGGACTTCTCGAACCCACTGGCTCAGTACGCCGTCGGATGGATGAATCCGATCATCGCGCTCATTGCACAAGGAAATCAAAAGATCGGGACTGATTTTACGGGATACTTCGCAAATGCCGTTCTCAGCAACGCCAAGAGCCTCTCTGACGTGCGAAGAAACGTCGACTTCTTTATGGCGAAATTTGGTCTCACTAACGATAAGCTCGCTCAAGGCGTCGTGCAGCTCGCTCAAGCCGGCGGCGTTGATGAGGCAACAGCCCGGGTATGGATCGGTGGAATCCAACAACGCGCCAACCCAAGGTTTCAGGGCGATTTTGAGATGACGCGTAAGGAGGCTCAGGGCGCTGCAGATGCTCCCTCGCAACAGTGAGAGCACTTCAGGGAAACCGGTACTCAATCACACATAGCATCCGGGCGACGGCTCTCATCGCCCGGATGCTTTATGTGTGCAATCAACGACTCATCACCGCAGTACAGTGCGAACTCATCCTTGCCATCCATACAACCTCGCCCGATAATGGAGCAGTTCCAGGTTCGTGCCAAAGGGGGATCGAGGTATGATGGAGCGACAGCCAGGCAAATCATCGCGCGTAACATCGGTCATTGGGGGCTTGAGCATCTCAACTCTCGACGGCTACGCCACCCGCCAGCTTCATCAGATGGAGAGCCTCGGAGCCCTGTTCGCCGAGCGAGCTCCCACCCCACTACTCATCAAGAATCCTCTGCCTCGTCCTACCTCCCACGCGATCATCCTCACCCGTTGGATCGGCGGGGGCGTTTTTGGCGTAGTTTTTCCAGACGGCTCGGGAGGCACTTTGACCGGTTGGATCACCATAGCTCACGCCATGAGAGCCAATCCCGGCTTAACTCCGAGCGGCGTCTTCTCAACGCAGCAGTGGGATAAAAATATCTTCGAAAAACGTACCCATCTCCTCCCTCAA
>JALRCK010000468.1 GCA_023262305.1 Deltaproteobacteria bacterium | reverse complement strand
GCATCCGAGATTTCGGCGTTGATAAATCAAGCGCGTTTCTTATATCGAGCCCCCACATCCGTAGGCCAGTTCCCGGATACGCTTCGATATCCCGGTAACGATACCGGCGGGACTCCCCTTTTAGCTCCTCAGCCATGTGCTCAAGGAGCCACTTGCTGGTGTCATGAATCGTGCGGGTGTATGACTTTCGAATATTGAGACCGTAACGGGCTGCCGCCATAAATCGAAAAGCATGCGCAGTCTCTCGCAGCGGCTTGTTAGCCAACTCACTCCCTTCGGGACCTGGCCCATTGTCAACTCCATAATCGTCCGTGTAGAAGCGATAATCCCCGGACGCGGCAACCCCCTCCAAATTCATCCTTCTAAAGTGCCGCTCCTCCTCTTCATAGAAGGGGAGCGCCGCCGCGAACTCTCGAAACGAAACAACGTACGCGCCAATACGGATATCGCGCGTGGCGGTATCCTTGACGCCTCTCAAGTATGTGAGCCGCTGAGCGAGGTAGTCCCAGTGGGCGGGATTCGACGGCAACTTCGCCACGAGCTGATGAACGACGTTGGGTCCCTCCATGTGAAAGCGCCTGCTCTCCCTGCTTCTTAATTTTAAGGCCCCGAGCAAGGCTGGTCGCCCAAGCGGCTCTGGGAGACGATTCTCATCAACCATCGTCGAGCACATTGCGGAGTTGGCGAACCACTTCCACATATCAACAACTTCATCCCGCAGGGACTGTTTGTTGATGACCAGAAGGCATTCAGTCACTTTAATCGCTGCACTCGCCGACATCTCGTTTTCAATCATCAACTTAAGGTTGGTCTGCGTCAGCTCATCAGCCCGATACAGGTAACGGATATCGTTGGGGGTCATTCCCGCATTCTCTGCGAGCTGGCTTCTCGAACGCTCGAACTCAATAATTCTGTCGATGAATCCCGGGGCATTTTTCAGAAACTCCCCCATCTCGCGCACTGCTGAAGGACCGGGATGAAGGGGGAGGCCAAAGAGATCCTTCAGACAACTGAAAGCCAACTCCTCTCGAAAGCTCTCTTCCCGCGCTGAAACACGCGAGATGGTGAGCAGCTCACTTACAATCAAGCCGACCTCAAGCCGCTCAACGATCCCAGAAGCCTCAAGCCCTCGCTCCAGCTTCAACTCTTCAAGCTGCTTCCAGTTCCCCGATTCGATATAGTTTTGGAAGATTTGCCCAAGGTTAGCGACACACTGATTGTGTTCAGCGAGATGAAGCCGCGCGGCATCCATGAGCGCTACGGCAGCATCAAATTTCGCGGTTACGAGGGAGCTCCCAACATTACTTCCGTGACAGGCAAAGATGAGGAGATTTCTAGGATCTCTACCGATGTTATTGAGCGGGCTTTGGTTCGAAGGTTGCATGCCGAAACGAGAACGATTGCTGACTTCGCAGCATCGCACGGTCGTGGCATAGAGCAAGATAATAAATTAACGCGAGCCGTCCGGAGGGATAGTCTAAAACCGACAGATCCAGACATGCCCCTTCATTCGTCATTACTCACAGACGATGGAGCGGCAATGCCTCATGATATGATCGGCACCAGGGATGTCCCCTATCCTTGCGGCAAGACATTCACCAAGCGAGGGATCTTGGTGCCGGTGTTGAACACCGTAATAAATCTGTCCGCTGGTCCCACCTTGTAGGCGGTCGTCGCCATCGCCTCTATCACCTTAGCTTTGAGATCTTCCTCTCCTATTGTCGGAGGGACCTCTACCGTGGCTCGCTTCTTTCCGCCGATCTGAATCACAACCGTCACCACATCATCCTGCACCAAAGCAGGATCGAACGCTGGCCACGGCGCGAGGCTCGCCGCTGAGGTGTGCCCGAGCCGCTCCCAGAGCTCTTCAGCGAGATGCGGCGCAAAAGGACACAGCACCGCCACGAATTTCTCAAGGGTGTCCTTCGAAACAGGCTTATCGGCGACGGTGTTCAAGAACTCCATCATCGTTGAGATAGGGGTATTAAACCTCAAGCCCTCAAGGTCCTCGCCGATCTTCTTCACAACTTTGTGAATAGCACGGCGAACTTCGTCAGCCTCCCCCTCTGCGGCTACCGTTTCGCGAACTCCGGTCTCAGCACCACCGGTCACAAACGAGAACGCTCGCTTCAGGAATCGATGATTGCCGTTAATAGCTTTTGAGTCCCACGGACGCGACGCCTCAAGCGGGCCCATAAACATGAGATAGGTACGAAGCGTGTCAGCGCCGTACTGCTTCACAACATCATCGGGGTTAATCACGTTCTTAAGCGACTTCGACATCTTTGCAACGATGCGCTCAAGCTTCTCTCCGGTCTGCTTGTGCGTAAACTCACCGGCAGCGCCCTCGTTCACGAGGTCAACCGCGACCAGTGCCCCGCGCTTATCCTTAAACGCGTGCGACTGAATCATCCCTTGGTTAAAGAGCTTCTTGAATGGCTCCTTGGTCGAGACCTGCCCAAGATCGTAGAGCACCTTGTGCCAGAATCGAGAGTAGAGGAGGTGCAATACTGCATGCTCGGCCCCTCCAAC
>JALRCK010000467.1 GCA_023262305.1 Deltaproteobacteria bacterium | reverse complement strand
AAGGGATATTCGTAGGTTGAAGTAAGTTGCTGAACTAAGGAATGTTTTAGAAAGGGACTATTATTCTAGGCCAGTGGCGAGCAGGAGCCATCGGTGTTC
The DNA here is from genome assembly GCA_023262305.1 of Deltaproteobacteria bacterium. Classification (GTDB taxonomy): domain Bacteria; phylum Bdellovibrionota_C; class UBA2361; order UBA2361; family OMII01; genus OMII01. Next base: position 2,447 of record JALRCK010000467.1, on the reverse strand, counting down.
AGAGGCTCCACCCGACCTGGGGTTAACTCCAACAGAGGACCAACTGCGCGCCTTAAAGATGAAGTGAATGTTGCCATCGCTTGCGCGCGCACCCTCTGGGGGGTTTGGGTCACGCGCACCACCTGACACCGAGAGCTTTACGACTGAGTCGAACGCGGCGCTCCCTGATCCCTCGATCAGGTGCATCGTCATGAAGCGACCCTCAGGGGAGAGGACTGCTTCGATTGTCGCGAAATCCCCGATACGACGAACCTCATTCATCGAGAGTTTCTCCCACCCTTGTGAGCGTAATTGGCCGAATACCTGCACGGCCACTCGTCGGACGAATCCTGCGTATGTGTTGGCTTTGGCGTTTAGGAGTGTGATGTCGCCATCCGGGAGATTGGGGAGGTGATCGCTTACGCCACCTGAACCGACGAAGGTTGCGCCACTCCCAGGTGGGCGTGAAAACGCGGCGTAGTTAGAGAGATCTGGGGTGGAGTTTGATGAGCTTGGAGCGGAGAGGGGTTTCTTTGGAGTCGTTCCAAATTTCATGGCGAGGGTGGCATCATCAAGCCTGAGATCTTTTAAGTGGAGATCTCCCGCCTTGCGGGGTTGTTGTTGCGGTTGAGGTGGTCGCTGTTGCTGCGGCTCCTTGGGCTCTGAAGTGTTGCGTTGGGGTTGGGGCGGTTGTTGTGGTTGAGCCTGCTTTGGCTGCGGTTGATTTTGCATCGGTGGAGCGGGCTCGTTTGGATGTCCTCCTTCAGTGCCCCTTTTGATCTGCTCCTTGATTGCGGTTGCATCAACCTCAGAGATTCGGTCGGTTCTTTCGGGGGGGCGTTCGGATTTGACCTGGGGAGGGGATACTATCTGTTGCTTCGGGGCAGAGCTTTTAGGCACCTCAAATGTGACATCAATGACCTCCTGTTCGGGTAAGATAAGAACAGGAGAGCGCATGACCCACAGCAGGATGAGGATATGCAGGGCGATGGAAACCCCTAATCCTACTCGTTGTTCTGGTAGAAGTCCGGTAGACTTGCTGCTAATCATCTGATGGCGTAACCTAGCAGAGCCTTGGGTTTAGTAACAGTCAACCCCTGGTCGAGCGCTACAAGAATTCGATATCACGCGTCACACGCAGCATGAAGGAGTCATAGGACTTATGGTAAGCACCTCGCAGTTAGGAATCGTAGCTTTATTAGTGGTTATTCTCTTTGGTACTAAGCGCTTGCCTGAGCTCGGTTCGGGGCTTGGGAAGGCTATCAATAATTTCAAGAGCTCCTTCCGCGAAGGTAGCGAGCTTGATGTCACATCGTCGGATGTGAAGGGCTCGGCAGCCGCCAAGGAAGAGGCGAAGTAGCCTCTCAGTCTCTCCAGCTCTTTAGGATTAGTGAGGCGACAGCCAGACCCTCTGTATCCACCGTTAACGTCAGCTCTTCACAATAGTAGCAGAGGCGGTAGGGCTGTACTTAGTCGTTATCTTCTTGCCCTTCGACGTCGTTCCGATCACGCGATACTTAATCGTGTAACTTCCCGGAGTGAGGTTTCGCAGGGTAACCCTATTCTTGGTGCTGATGACCTTGAGTTTCTTCTTCGTCGATGAGTTCGTAAGCTGGGCCTCGTAGGAGACCTTTGTTGCTAGGTTATGAACATTGTCGAGGCTCGATACTGAAGCGCCCGTTCCGAATTTCTGGAATGTCAGAGTCAGCTTCTTAGCGCTAACGCTTACGTCTGGTGGGGTCTCAATCTTCGTGTTTGTGTCTAAGACAGGAGCGGAAAAGGTAATTAGTGAGCGATATGCCTCTACATAGTTCCCCCCCGCCACTTGCCTCAAATCAGAGCTTGAGGAATAAAACCCTGCCGTCGCCGTTTGATTGGCGTATCCGAGGGTTCCAATCACAGCGCCCCCTCTGATGTCACCTGTGTCTTGCACGCCCCCTGCGCCAACATTTACCCGCACTATCCGTTGGTTCTCGAGGTCCTTCACGAAGATATCCTCTCGGCCGTTGGTATCAGCGCCGGCTGGAAGGTAGTTGTCGCTTGTATCAACGAATGCGAGGAGCCTGCCTTTCGGATCAAGTCGCACAGGTTCCTGGGCGGTCCCATTCCCCCGTTCTCCCAAAGAGTTAGTGTTTATAAGTGTGTACAGCTTGGTCTTTGGGGAGTAGGAGACTATCGAAGGGTGGTCGGGCGAGCCGTCAAATATGTTGGGAGCATGGGTTCTAAAGACATAGAGCGAGCCATCAAAGCTCATCGCTGCTGAGTCACTTAACTGGCTCCCCGCGGCGCCATCGATGTTGCCCTTGCTGACCAACTCTAATGGTCCACCCTTGGTAGCGGCCGCGATCTGGAAAACGCCGTCGGGATTGGACCATCCTAGATTTTTCGCGTTGGTTCTAAATAGCAACTTGTCTCCAAATCCATTCAGCACCGGCTGCTCAATATCGCCATCCGCTTGTCCCCCTTTA
>JALRCK010000466.1:265-2553 GCA_023262305.1 Deltaproteobacteria bacterium | reverse complement strand
GGAGCGCGCTCAATGTAGCGCGCAACGAACTGTTCGCTCTCTTTGTCGTGGAAAGGGTCGCCTAGCCAAACGCCAAAGCCAGTATGATCCTGCGAGAGGATCTGCGCTACATCATCGTCGGTGATAAGCTCTCGCTTGTGAAGCTGTGCGAGTACCCGTTCAGCAAAGGCTTCCTCTACGGCTTTGAGGTCTACCTCCGCGAACCTGGTGAAGACGCCGTCCTTCCAGTACCCGTCAGCGAGGAGTCCGTGAAGATGTGGATGATAGTTTAACGCCTCGCCGGCAGTTTGCACGGTGAAGATAGCCGCAAGTTCGCGCTCATCAAAACCCAACACCTGAGAGATCGCCCCCCAAGCGGCACGAAAGAGAATTGTGTTAAGCTTGCGGTCGTACTTGAAAAACACCCTTATCCGTTTTGGGATACACCAAATATCCAGGAGAGTGGTTGCCGATAGCCGGTAAGATGGAACAATGGGGGGGCGATGTTGGTGGGGTAAGGATGTTGAGGCGATTGCTTACATCAAGCAAGGAGAGGCTTTCGGCAGATACATCGAGCAGATCCGTTCGGAGTACAACGTGGACGTTAGTCCGGTAACTCCGCGACCGGATCTGGGGTGGTTCTCTAAGTGGATGGAGGGCAGTTTCAAGTTTCCGTAAACGTTTTGACGTTGACCCTGTGTGTTGATCCTGTAGCAGGGCTACTCGAAAATTGTTGCAGAGTCGACTGGTTGCAGGTGCCATAGGAAATGGGGCGAGTTTCGCCTAGCTGAACTTAATGTGACAGTAGCCCCTCGAAGGGATTAAAGAAATTCTCCTACCTTACGCTGCCGTAACGCTCTAAGGATACAATCTCCCCCAAGGCGTCATAACCCTGATAGTGCACTAGCGAGGTTTTTTCTATGGTTAAGCTTGTCTTTCAAAAATCTACCGAAGGGCGGGTTCTCGAACTCTTTGACATTTTTAGAAGCAAGCCAGAGGCGTTGAGTTTTCTCGATTCCTTTGCAAACGACATGAGCGAGCAGCACTACTCGAATTTAAAGGAGGCTATTGAGCACTCCCCCACACCATATTTCCTTCTTGTGGGATTTGGAATGTGGGAGAAAGCTGAGACTGCCATCATCCCTTATGACGGATCTGAGATTAACGAATTCGTCTCGGTTCGAGCCTTAGGCAATTTCTATCGTAATAGTAAACTGGCTGATGCAGCGGAATTTGAACATTCTATGGGAGTCGCTATTGATTGCGATGTAAAGTTATCGATCGCCGACGATGGAAAGGTCTCGATCCGTCACGTTCCAATCCTTGATGAGGATGGACTCCCCTTTGCGTATGAATATCAACTCACCGCGGCTAGTGCGGAGCGTTTCCTGCTAGCGACTGGCGCAGACATGCAGGAGATCGATAAGTGCCTCGGCTCTGAAAAGCGCTTTCGGCTCGCAGTTGCCGGAGAGGTAGGCAACAAAAAAATCTCCATTAGTCAGTTGGAGCCGGATCTCTCAACCCTGCTTGCAACGCATCGGGAAGATCGTACGTCTTCGTGGACAGAGCAATTCCTTCGCGCTCTGGAGGCCGCTGACCTCGTCTACGTTGAAGAGACCCCTCAACAAGCTCCTGATGGCTTTTGGTATCTCTTCGTAAGTAGCGGAGGCTCTGGTGAACCAACTACTATTCGCGAGGCTCGGCAAAGAGCTCTTGCTTTAGGAGTGGGAATATCGCTCAATCCTAGCTCAGAATCCGCGGATTGGGTATTTACGCTCGGCGACATTTTATCGCGTGAGGTGAATGGCGAATACTATCCTCCTCGTTCTCATCTTGATGAGACGAAAGGTGATACATCTCATGATGTAGAGGCTTTGTTCGCGTCTCCCAGCGAATCAATACTTCCCGTGACTGTCCGCAAAGCTTTGAGCGACTACATGAGAGATGTGATAAATATCCGGGAGCCCGCAGTCTTTCTTATCCACGAAGCCAATAAGCCGTATCACCAACTGGTTTTTAACGTATTTCCTGAGGACGCCAGAGACCAAAAGCATTTGAATACGATTTACGGCCGCTTACAGTGGTTCTTACCGCAAGACTACGCCATGCGGATCATTTCGGCGGAATCTCGCTTCTGCGCGCACTTTGAGCCACTTGCGCCTGTTTGACCCTGTAGCCGGGCTACTTTTTTCGTCCCAGGAGGCAACTCTGGATTGAATTGCGCGATTAGTACTCCATGGGAAAGAAGATGAAGTACCACCCTCACGGGAGCGTACTATTTTGTACAATGAGCATCGAGGAAGGATTGC
>JALRCK010000466.1:0-255 GCA_023262305.1 Deltaproteobacteria bacterium | reverse complement strand
GTAGCCGGGCTACTCTCATCTCTCAATAATTTGAACCGCTCAATTCGGAAATAAATTCAACCAGCCGATACTATGGGAATTCCTGAGTAGCCTGGCTACCGATATGAAGTAGCCCCTCTACAGCGCAAAGAGTGGCAGACAGGGGAGGGGAAAGCAGCTGGGATCATCTCCCTCCTTTCATGAAGAGGGAGAGGCAGAGCGGGGTCTGTCTCTCAAAAACATTAATTACGGGGCGAGTCTGATATCCAGGACCTT
>JALRCK010000465.1 GCA_023262305.1 Deltaproteobacteria bacterium | reverse complement strand
AATCCGGTCGATCTCTCAGTTTTTATGTGCACGAATTGCGAGAGGAACCGACGCCCCACGTTCTCAAGGAGTACCCCAGGCAGAAGTTCCGACTCACACAGAATCTGAAACCCGTTACAAATCCCCAACACACGACCACCCTTCGCCGCGAAATCTTTTACAGCGCTCATCACCGGCGAGAGCTTTGCAAGCGCACCGGTGCGAAGGTAGTCGCCGTACGAGAAACCACCCGGCAGAACCACGAGATCAGCTTTTTGCAGATCGGTGTCTCGATGCCACACCGGAAAAGCGTCAGCCTTCAGCAGCCCACCGAAGACGTGCAGGACATCCTGGTCGCAATTTGTTCCTGGAAACACAACAACAGCGACTCGCACTATGCCTCCTTGATCTCATATTGTTCGATGACTGGGTTAGCCAAGAGGAGCTTGCAGACCTCGTCAACTTGAGCACGCGCCTGATCTGCCGATACCCCATCAACCTCTAGCTCAATGACGCGACCAACTCGGATATTCTTGAAGGCGTCAAACTTCTTGTCCTTAAGTCCGGTCTCAATCGCTTTACCTTGGACATCGAGCACTCCACCCTTTAATCGAACGAGAACCTGAAATCGCATACCTTCTCCTCTACTATGTCAAAGCACCCTTACGCTAACGCCCTGTCCACGATTCTGTCCACTTCCCTCAGGTGCCGCGCCAAACTGAAGACATCTCTGAGTTCATCTTTGGTCATCGCACCAGCTACAACCGGGTCCCGTTCAACCCGATCCTGCAAGGAGGCCCCTCCATCGAACGCCGCCAGAGCGTGCTGCTGAACGAGCTTGTAAGCCTCCTCTCGTGAAATCCCCTTATCAACGAGGGCGAGAAGGAGATGACCCGAAAACACAGTGCCCCTGGTCAGCTCCAGGTTCTCCATCATCCTCTCCGGGGACACTGCGAGGTTCTTAACCACCCCGTTAAACCTCCGCAGCATGAAGTCAACTGCAATCGTAGCATCCGGAACAGCGACTCGCTCAACCGATGAGTGGCTAATGTCACGCTCATGCCAGAGGGCTACGTTCTCAAAGCAGGCCTGCGCATACGACCGCACGAGCCGCGCAAGTCCACACAGATTCTCGGTGAGGATCGGGTTACGCTTATGAGGCATCGCCGAGGATCCCTTCTGTCCAGCAGTGAACCCTTCCATTGCCTCCCGCACCTCAGTGCGCTGAAGGTGGCGAATCTCCACCGAGAAGCGCTCAATCGAGCCCGCAATGCCCGCTAAGCACGCCATGTAGTTTGCGTGACGGTCCCGCGCAACTACCTGCGTCGCGACCGTCTCTCCCTTGAGCTCAAGCCTCTTCATCACAAGCTCCTCGACGCTCGGATCGATTCCGGCGTAGGTGCCAACGGCTCCTGAAAGCTTGCCCACTGAGATATCCTCGATAGCGAGGTCCAATCGAGCGATGTGCCGCTTGATCTCCGCATACCAGCCGGCGAGCTTGATCCCAAACGTGGTCGGCTCGGCGTGAATACCGTGCGAGCGCCCGATGCATGGGGTGTGCTTGAACTCCAAAGCCCGAGCCTTGATCGTACCCAAAAGCGTTTCGATATCAGACTTAATCAGCAGACCGGCGCGACGCATCTGCACTGCAAGGCAGGTATCTACGACATCACTCGAAGTCATCCCACGGTGGACAAATCGCGAGAGGGGACCAACGTACTCAGCCACGTTGGTCAAAAACGCGATTACGTCGTGCTTTACTTCCTTCTCGATCTCAAGGACCCGATCCGACTCAAACTTCGCCTTGTCGTTGTACGCCTGCAGCGCCTCAGCCGGCGCCTTACCGACCTTGACGAGCCCCTCAAGGGCGTAGCGCTCGATGTCGAGCCAGATCTGATAGCGCGCGTCATCGGTCCAGATAGCCGCCATCTCGGGGTTGGTGTAACGTTCAATCATGCGCAGTTTTGTACCCCGCAAGGGTGGGGTTCATCAAGGCAAAGAAGGCTTAAGTTTCAGCTATGGCGCCCCCTATATGGCATTTTTTGCGATTTGAGAGATAGCACGCCGTTCCACGTTGTAGCGAGGCGATTCGAGGGTCCGAGCCCGTCGGGCCGAGCGGAACCTAGGCGGGACACCTTTAGGTCTATACATACCACCACCCATCCCCCTATAAAGTTTCAGAGAGCCTAGTTTGCAGCGAGGCTAGTTTACAGGGGCATGCGCCTATGAGTTTCGATTACGTTAAGTTGTGCCCCACGTTTGGTCTCACGCCACGAGGGGTGATCCATGTTGGAGCGCACGAAGGACAGGAGACCGAGCTCTACGCCAGCATGGGATTTTCGACCGGTCTCTTCTTTGAACCTCAACCGGTCATGTTTGAGCGATTGGTCCAGCGCCTCCAACCCTTCCCTCATTTTCGCGCTGTAGGGTCTGCAGTCGGTTCGCGGGTCGGAACGGCAACCATGTACGCAGCCGTGAATGATGGACTCAGCTCATCTCTGCTAAAACCAAAACTTCATCTTGAACAGTACCCCGATATCCCATTTCCTACCACGTTAGAGGTACCACTGACAAC
>JALRCK010000464.1 GCA_023262305.1 Deltaproteobacteria bacterium | reverse complement strand
GCGCTCCATGACAACAACTTTCGGATTCGAGCGAATCTTCCAATCAAGATCCCCATAACCAACATCTAGTGCGTATACTTTCGCCGCGCCCCGGAGTAGGAGCACCTCAGTAAAACCACCCGTGCATGCACCAACATCGGCACACACCATCCCGGCTGGCGCGACCCCACATGCATCAAGAGCGCCGGTCAATTTCTGAGCTCCTCGACCGACGTATTGCTTGAGAGGTGTCACCGTAATCTGCGCTTCGACCGGAACTCGGGTGCCAGGCTTATCGACAACCTCGCCATCTACCCGAACGAGTCCCGCTCGGATCTGCTTTTCGGCGATGTCGGGTGCCTCAAAGAGCCCTTCAGAGATGAGCCTCTCAAGGAGCGGACGTTTGGCTGGGGGTTTGGGTGACATGGCGCCACAGTATCGCACACTTTATGCACCGGCGCGCCCCCTAACCAGGAGCGATTCGAACCGATATCCCTACAACCCTCCAGAAACAACTCAATCAGAACGAGGACAACGCTCTGTGCTGCACACTGGTGCGAATGGCTCGTTCGAGTGCGAATGTGAACTGCACGTGGGGATCCGAAATCTTTGAGGGCAGCCATGAAGAGAATATGGCTGTACAGACCTATCACGATCGTCTACAAGACAGCCTAACTTCACGTGTAGCAGGTCTCCACTGCATGACAAACTCGTTCCCATCACTTGAGAGCATCAGGTCTACCCCTCGAGACGAGCACAGAGAGTCCATAGTTCTCGCTGATGTATGCTTCGAGATGTTCTCTCTGAAGGAGCTTCGCCGCCCTCATCTTATTCTGGGTGAGCTTGTGGCTGCGTTTCCCGACTTCGATGAAACTCAGATACTTCGAGCCATCTCAATGGCGCTCCATTGGCGGCTACTGTTACGAGCTGCAGGAAGACCACTGCACTAACAGGGTAAGCTCTGGTTAGCAGGGCTCGCTCTCGTCTCAAATCCACCGTTATAGGGCATGAGTATTCCATTCTCTTGAGCGCCGGTTCATGCGTGTCTTGCTGGCACCTCACCTACCGACTCGACACCCGATGAACGAAAACTTAAAGCCCCGACAGAAATTCAAGGAAACGACCCATAAAAAAAGCGACCACTCAAGAATTCTTGAGTGATCGCTTTCTCTGTTCTGAGGGAACAGGACTATCGGCGACCGCCGTAGCCTCCTCCACCTTCACGACGGCGAGGACGATCTCCTCCTCCACCACCTCGGTTGAAGCCACCCTCTCGCGGTGCTCGCTCACGAGCGATATCAACCACGATGGTTCGACCGTCAACTTCACTGCCATTCAAGGCGTTTACAGCAGCTTGTGCCTCGTCTTCGCTGGACATTTCAACGAATCCGAAACCACGCTTACGACCAGTAGCTGGGTCGAGAACGACTCGGGCTGAAGCAACGGTTCCAGCTTGAGCGAACAATCGGCTTAAATCTGCATCCTCAAGTGAGAATGGTAGGTTTCCTACGTACAACTTCTTTGACATTAACATTCCTCCACGGCATTAACGATTCTGATAAGCCGCAGGAACTCAGTGACAAAACGTACACTGTTGCTTTCGAAGTGACTCGAACGAACGAGCTCTCTTTGGAGCCCATCGGCGATCAACAACTCCCGGGATACCCCAGGGCGGAAACCAGATTGACGATTGATGATATCAGGGACTTGACAACTGGGTCAATCACGACTTAAAGGGCCTATCCCCAATCAACCATCCATACAGGTAACAGACTGGAACCACTAGGATAAATATACCAAGTCGTCAAAAACCTCAACAATAAGGAAACCTCCCCTCACGAGTCAGGGGTTGTATTGGGCGCCTTTCAAGCCCCCAAAACACTCATTCCTACACTCAGCTGTCCCCCTCACCGCCCCTACCGCCACTCCCCAAACTCTCGTAGAGGGACATATACGAATCAACAACTCGTGCAAGTGAATGTTGTGTGATGATTCGCTCTCTCGCCCGAACCCCTCGCTCCTTTCGAGCCTCCGCTGATTCACCACACAGCCGCACCAGACCATCGGCCAACTGAACAGCAGACCGCGCGGGAACAACGACCCCATTATCCTCTAACAACTCGCGGGTGTTCCCGGTGTCAGTAGCCACACAGGCGATACCGGTTGCCATCGCCTCGGCTATCACGTTTGGAAACCCTTCCGCCACCGACGAAGAGCAAAAGATGTCCAGCGCCGGGTAGAGATCCGAGATAGGCGTGTACTCCCCTACCAAAAGCACTCGCGCCACAATCCCTCGGGCAACTAACGCGTGGCGCAATGCCTGGTTCGCCTCATCCATCCCCCTTCCCGCCAGAAGGAGTCGAGCTCCCGGAAACTTTTGGACGAGGAGGGCAAAAGCGTCAAAGAGAAACTCTCTCCCTTTAGCGCTATCATCTCGACCGATATTCCCGATCAGGATCTCATCTTCTAGGACACCATAACGATCACGAACGATGGCACGCTGCTCCCTGCTCGGACTGAAGGTATCGGTGTTGAATCCATTTCCCACCACAACTCCGCTGCGCCGACGAAACCC
>JALRCK010000463.1 GCA_023262305.1 Deltaproteobacteria bacterium | reverse complement strand
CCGGGTGTGGGCAAGACCGCAATGGCGCACGCCATTGCCCAACGGATCGCCTCACAAGATATTCCGCCACAACTCGAAGGGGCTGATCTCTACCTTCTTAACATGGGATCGATGGTAGCGGGCACGAAATTCAGGGGGGAGTTTGAAGAGCGCATACGTCGTGTGCTTGAAGAATTAAAGCGCAAACCGAAATCGATCCTTTTCATCGACGAGATGCACACGATCGTGGGCGCGGGAGCAACGGGTAACGGTTCCCTCGATGCGGCAAATCTCCTGAAACCCGCGCTGGCATCGGGCGAGATTCGTTGCATGGGAAGCACCACTCACGGCGACTACAAAAAGAGCATCGAGAAGGACTCAGCCTTGAGTCGACGATTTTCGACCGTAGATCTTCCAGAGCCTTCTGTCGATGAGACCGTAAAGATCCTGGAAGGATTGAAGTCCAAATTCGAAAGCTTTCACCAAGCAACCTTTACCGCAGAAGCTCTGCGCACAGCAGCGGAGCTCTCCGCGAAGTATATCAGCGATAGATTCCTTCCTGATAAGGCCATCGATGTGATCGACGAAGCAGGTGCGGCCAATTCGCTCCTTCCCAAGGCTAAACGAAAGAAAACGATCAATGGTGAGCAGATTGAAAAGGTCGTTGCCTCAATTGCACGTGTTCCGATCACGAGCGTGAGTATCTCAGATGAGAAGTTGCTTCGAAATCTTGAAAAGAACCTTAAGAAGGTAGTTTTTGGTCAGGACGCTGCTGTCGAGGCAATCACGCGTGCCATCAAGCGCAGTCGAGCAAGCCTGCAAGGGGAAGCGAAGCCAATCGGTAGCTTTTTGTTTGCTGGTCCAACGGGTGTTGGAAAAACTGAACTCGCAAAAGCGCTCGCTCAGGAGATGGGAGTGCACTTTCACCGATTCGATATGAGCGAGTTTAGCGATAAACACCTCGTCTCAAGATTCATCGGCGCGCCTCCAGGATATGTGGGCTACGAAGAGGGCGGCATGCTTGTGGATGTGGCCAAGAAGCATCCCTACTCGGTGATCCTCTTTGATGAGATCGAGAAGGCGCACTTTGATATCTTCAATGTGTTCTTGCAGATCATGGATAACGCCGCGATTACAGACTCTCAGGGTCGCAAAGCTGATTTTCGAAATGTCGTCGTCATCTTCACGACGAATGCTGGCTCGGAGAAGGCTGCGTCGCTCGGCTTCGGGGCGGGGCAACAGAATACCTTCCGGGATACCGCGATAAAGAGCCTCTTTAAGCCTGAGTTTAGGAATCGGCTTGATGAGACGGTATACTTCAATCCGCTGCCGCCGCCGGTAGTGCTTCAGGTGGTCCATAAGTTTATCAAAGAGCTCGAGACGCAGCTTGCAACGCGAAAGGTCGTATTGAGTGTCTCCGCAGCCGCGTGTGACTGGTTCGCGGCGAAAGGGTTTGATTCTGTGTTCGGCGCCCGCCCTATGGCTCGACTGATTCAGAAGGAGCTGAAGAATAAGCTCGCAGATGAGATCCTCTTTGGATCGCTTAAAGACGGTGGGAATGTTCGGGTTGACCTCAAAGATGATCTGCTCACCTTTGAGACGGTAGAGGAGGTTGTGGCGTAGCGGAATTGCCCACGCCACCCTGTTGCTAGCCCCTAGTGGGGCTTCGCCCCTTGAGCTTTTGCCCACTCCAGGATCGGAACCCCACCCACAAACATGCCCGTGACAAGAGATGTGCCGTCCGTCGTCACACGAACTTTGATCGTAGCGTCCTGGGGGATTCTCGACAGGACGTCCGAATATTCCTCGGGGATGAAATACCGTTCAATACCCGCTTTAATCCCACGGTACGATGCAACACCTTTGATGAACAGGGGGCAGGTTGCGTGGTCTCTGCGATTGCACTCGCCAATCCAAGAGGCCTGTACGGTGGCTTCTGAAGTCTGCGGGAGGCAGACGCAGATAGCTTCACCGTATGAGAAGGAGAGGTCCCCTGATCCGTAGTCGACCTGATAACGCAGGTAGTGACCAGAGAGGAGATCTCTCGGGTCATATCCTTTCACCGCGAGTGTCACCTCTTGAGCCTGTGTTAACGCTACCACCAATGAAAGGAGCCATGTCGCCATAAAGCCGACCGGGATTACAACAACGAAGAGAGCTGCTCGCACGTTCATACGTTGCCTCCTAGCTTGGTCGTAACCGTTTGTCGTCCACGATTCCAAATGAATGCGACCGCAAGAATGACCGCCCCTGAGATAATGAGGCCGATTCCCGTTGTCGAGAGATCTCCAAACACCTCGAAATAGATCACGATGAACCTTGCCGCGATCACGAACGAGGCGATGTCGAAGAGGCGCTTCATGGATGCGGCTGCCGCAGCCGCGGCTGCCACGGACCATACGGCGATGAATCCTACGGCACCGCAGAGTTGACCAACCCAATGAGGTAGTTGGGGATCAGCTAACAACATCGATGAATAGTATGCGCCAGTTGTTACAAACAGGATGGCGGTCATTTTTTTGACAAGAGGGGGGATGTTTGGACGCAGCAAAGAGACTGTCACTGCCAGAGCAATCGCG
>JALRCK010000462.1:2327-2566 GCA_023262305.1 Deltaproteobacteria bacterium | reverse complement strand
TCGAGCGCTGCTTCAGCGTGATGGACCTGTCCAATCAGCCAGGTCCTCATTGGGATATACGGGCCTTTGCGTTTCTCGTAGTCAGCATCCACAACCCAATGCTTCGGCTGAAGAACGCCGAAGGTATCGATCTCAAACGTTAGTCGTGGGTGCCCAGCGCCGGAGAGGTTGTGGTTGACGGTTTTGTCGTCAGTGCCGAAGTGGCACGAAAGGCAAAGGGTAGCACGGGTGTCGATATT
>JALRCK010000462.1:0-2317 GCA_023262305.1 Deltaproteobacteria bacterium | reverse complement strand
GTGAGGTCGGTGAGACCGTTGGCGATGTTATCAGCGTGAGTTGTTCCGGTAACGGCGTGGCTCTTCAAGTAACCTTCCGCTGCGCCGTGACACGCCTCGCAGGAGACCCCATCCTCAAGTCGAAATTTGTCGCTCTTGGGTGTGCCACCCGGAGTATATATGGAGTGGCACTTGAGACAGAGTGGCTCCTTAGCCGGATCGCCTATCCCGAGGTTACTAGCTATCTTTTTTGAGTCGGTGTTTTGAAGTGTGAGGTATGCCTTTGAGTGCCGGTCGTGTTTGCTCCAGGTGATATACTCATTCTGGAGCACATCCGATGAGTTAAGTGGCTTAACATTGCCGTGGCAATTTGATGATGAGCACGATCCAGGCCCCATCAGCTGAGGTGTTGCTAGTCCCTGGTGCGTTCCGAAGCCCAAAAGAGCGATGATAGTAAAAAGGTGTTTTGCAATTCTCATGATCGGTGCGTAGCTTGCACGACTTGGTGGCGACACTCCTCGCTGGGCCCAGTTAAGCCACAGTTGTGTGTTAATATCAATTCCAGATTTTGGAACGCGAGGGTGCGGTAGCAGTTCCGACCGAGTGAGCGCGGGAGTGATTGAATTCGCTCACGCTCTGTTTTTGCCTAAACCTTCTTTGAGAAAAATCGCGGAGGTACTACTATCTTACCGTTGCTCTCATACTGGTTCAGTTAGTACGGCCCGTTAGCTCATGGCAGAACATTTTGAAGTCGCGATAATCGGCGCGGGTCCAGCGGGGATAGGGGCGGCAACGAACGCTGCACACAATAAGATCTCACACATCCTGTTCGAGAAGGGAGAGATCGCTAACACGATCTACGACTATCAGCTCCGCAAGCATGTCATGGCGGAGCCTTCAAAGCTTCCCTTGCGCGCTCGGTGCCGATTCGAGGAGGGGAGTCGTGAGAAGATCCTTGAGGAGTTCATCGCAGACCTCAAGACTCATTCCGTCAATCTCGTCCAAGCCGAAGTGACCAAGATATCCAAGGCTGGAGATAATTTTGAGATTCACTACCAAGGTAAGGTATGCACCGCCCAGCATGTGGTCTTGAGCATCGGAGTACAAGGCTCGCCGCGTAAGCTCGGGGTGCCGGGTGAGGAGAGCTCTCATGTGGCGTATACGCTCGCGGATCCTGACGAGTTCAAGCAGCGACACATCATCGTAGTGGGAGCTGGCGACGCCGCGATTGAGAACGCGCTGGCTTTAAGCGTGAACAACACCGTATCGCTCATCAATCGAGGTGGTGAGTTTGCGCGAGCAAAAGAGGCGAACTCTAAGTTGATATTGAGCGCGGTGCAGGCGGGCAAGATACAGTGCTACTACAACGCAACGGTGGCGCGGATCGATCCTGACAAGACCACGGTCAACACACCGGACGGCGAGGTTGCGATCCCCTGCGAGCACATCATCGCCCGACTCGGATGTGTATTGCCTCGAAAATTCCTTGAGTCGATCGGAATTGAGTTTCCGAGCGAAGAAGCGACCGCAGTTCCAGCGGTGAGCGGTCGGTATGAGTCGAATGTTCCGGGGCTCTTCATTCTTGGAGCGTTGATCGGATATCCGCTTATCAAGCAAGCGATCAATCAGGGCTACGAGGTGATCGAGCACATTCGAGGCGTTGCGGTTGAGCCAGCGGACCAGCCATTACTTGAGGAGCGTTTCGAAAATATCCCGGGTGGATTTAAGGAGAACTTTTCAAAGGTTTCCCAGGGGCTCCCACTCTTTAAAGATCTAAGCTCTCCTCAGCTTCGGGAGATGATCATCGACTCAACCTTGCACGCCAAGAATGCAGGCGAGGTGGTGTTCGAAAAGAACGACTATACAGACACGTTCTGGAGCATCGTCAAAGGAAGCGTGAAGATTGAGGTTGGGCCTGATCGCGCTGTCACCCTTGGCACGGGTGATTTCTTTGGAGAGATGGGGCTTATCTCAGGAAGGCGACGAACGGCTACGGTTAGAGCCGCGGAGCCAGGGACGCTGCTCCTGGAAACCCCACGCAAGCAGATCTTGAAACTCATGGCATCGGTCAAGTCAGTTCGTCGCGCGCTCGATGAGGTCTTTATGCTGCGAGCGCTACAGACCTCAATCTTTCCAGAGGTTGAACGGTCCTTCCTTGAGGCCCTCGTGAAGAAGGCCAAGATGAAAAACTTTAAGAAGGGGGATGTCCTTTTTAAGGAGGGTGACATTGGCGACGCCCTCTACGTCATTCGAAAAGGCTCCGTAAAGATATCAAGGCGCAATCGAGCTGGTGTCGATGTCGCACAGACATATATCCCAGCCGGTAATTTTGTGGGTG
>JALRCK010000461.1 GCA_023262305.1 Deltaproteobacteria bacterium | reverse complement strand
TGCCTATCCCTCCTTACATTCGCGGCGGAAAAGGGGATGAACTTGACGAGATAGATTATCAGACGATATTTGCCAAACACCCGGGCTCTGTTGCGGCGCCGACCGCATCGCTTCATTTTAACGACGAGTTGATGAAGCGCATCGAGATCGAGCGAGGGTGTGATATCTCTCGAGTTACACTGCATGTCGGGACCGCAAGTTTTCTTCCGATCCTAGACGATAATGGTCAGCTCACCCCTCCCGGTTCGGAGCGCTTCCATGTTGGCGAGGGCGTTCATCAAGACGTGTCGGCAACAAGGGACGCGGGCGGTCGAGTAATCGCTGTCGGGACAACGGTTGTACGAGCGCTTGAGAGCATGGCTCAAGCCCCGCATGCCGCATCAACGGAGCTGTTTATTACTCCCGGTTATCATTTTCGAGCGGTAGATGCCCTGATTACAAATTTTCACCAGCCAGGCACAACTCACCTTCTCCTTGTTGAATCGCTCCTCGGAAAGGAGCTTCTCCATAGGGTGTACAACCACGCCCTCACAAATGATTACCGGTTTTTAAGCTACGGCGATGGGATGTTTATCGTATGAGCAGGTACACACTACAAGGCACCTCTGGTAAGGCGAGACGCGGCAGCTTTGTGACTCGCGCGGGAGTCTTTGATACCCCAACGTTCATGCCAGTAGGCACGCGCGGTTCCGTAAAAGGGGTTGATGTCGAGCGACTCGCGGAGCTCGGTGCGCAGGTAATGTTGGTAAACACATACCATCTTTGGCTCCGACCAGGTCACGAGCGCGTGAAGGCTGTGGGCGGAATTCACACCTTTACGGGCTGGAAGGGGCCGATCTTAAGTGACTCAGGGGGCTACCAGGTTTTTAGCCTCAAGAGTATCAGAACCCTTACGGAGGAGGGCATCGAGTTCCGCTCGCACATTGACGGCTCCAAGCAGTTTTTAAGCCCCGAGGGCTCGATTAATGTCCAACAGACGCTCGGTGTCTCTATCGCTATGGCGCTCGATGAGTGCCCGGCAAGCACCCTAGACCACTCTGCGTATGAAAGGTCTTTGGAGATGACGTATCGATGGGCCAAGCGTTCGCTTGCGGCTCGAACCGATCCGGAGATGTGCCTCTTCGGAATTACGCAGGGTGGCTGCCACCGGGATCTCCGAACTCGCGCGGCCGAGCAGATCTGCGGACTCCCCTTTGATGGTCTCGCTATCGGAGGATTGAGCGTTGGGGAGCCAAAAGGGGCGATGTACGAGACGCTCAGTTCCCACGTCGACGAGCTTGACCGGGAGCGGATCCATTATCTGATGGGCGTTGGGACCCCAGAAGATATCATCGAGGCGGTCTCGCACGGTGTAGATATCTTTGATTGCGTCATGCCGACTCGCTCCGGTCGCTTTGGACGGGTGTTCGTTGATGACGATCCGCCGTTCTTCAACGTGAAGAATGCGAAATACGCTGAGGATACGGGTCCCCTTGATCCGAAATGCTCATGCGTTGCGTGTCGGACCTACTCCCGTGCGTACATCAACCACCTCTTTAAGGTCGGTGAAATGCTGGGGCCTCAACTAGCGAGCATTCACAATTTGACGCACTACCTCTCGTTTATGCGAGAGATCCGCCAGTCGATTGAAACGGGAACCTTTGATGCCGTCTACTCGAGGATCAAAGCTCGATGGCAGGGGCTAGACCTCCACGCCTCTGGTAATCAGGTCTAGGGGCGTGCCCGCCTGCGCAGCGTCATCCAAGACCAACATCAAGCATCATCATGATGATGAATCCGCCGATGAAGCCGAGTGTGGCGATATCAGTCGACTTGCTCTGCTGCGTCTCGGGAACCACCTCCTCGATTACTACGTAGATCATTGCGCCAGCCGCAAAGGCCAGAGCGTATGGAAGGATAGGCTGCATCTGAATAACAGCGATTGCCCCGATCACCCCAGCCACTGGCTCAACTATCGCGGACAGCTGTCCGTACCAGAAGCTCTGAAAGCGAGATAAGCCGGCTCTTCGCAGGGGAAATGAGATAGCCATCCCCTCCGGAAAATTCTGGAGACCTATTCCAACTGCTAACATGACAGCGCCCGCGATAGAGGCCTCTGGCACACCAGCTGCTGCGCCTCCAAAAAGAACACCTACAGCAAGCCCCTCAGGTATGTTGTGCAGGGTGATCGCCAAAACCAAGAGCGTGGTTCGATGCCAATCCGTATGAACGCCCTCAGCCTTTGCCTTCGGAAAATTGATGTGAAGGTGGGGGAGCACCTGGTCCAGCGTGTAAAGAAAAAGCGCGCCGAGAGCGAACCCGGTAGCGGCCGGAATAACTTTTACAAACCCCTCTCCGCCACTTATCTCAATCGCTGGTGCAAGGAGCGACCAAAAGCTTGCCGCAACCATGACACCGCCCGTAAATCCGAGCATCCCGTCGAGAACCTTGCGGTTGAGGTCGCGAAATAAGAACACGAGACCCGCACCAAAAGCGGTGACGAGCCAAGTAAATGTAGTAGCAAGCAGGGCGCCGTATACAGGCCCAATAGAATGAAAGAACTGGATTATATTCGCCATCACCAAGCGG
>JALRCK010000460.1 GCA_023262305.1 Deltaproteobacteria bacterium | reverse complement strand
AAACTATATTTGAACAAGGAAGTTCTCAGTCGAGTTCTTCTGAGTTCATCAGGTAGTTCTAGTAGTTCTGTAGTGGTGTCAAAATGAAAACGGAAGTTCTTGAGACGAACCTATCTTCTCCAGAGGAGTTGGATAGAGCGATTATTCGTGCGCGGCGAACAGCTTTTGTGGCGCGGTTCATTGTGCTTCGAGAGGGGAAGCGCACAAAGGCGCATCGAGTGATTGAGATGATGGAGTGGGGAGACCTCACTACTGTCGAAGAGCTTGCGCATCGGTTCAGGAACGCCTTCTTTGAGAATGGCGACAACATGTTTCCGGTCGACAGAGACCTGCGGCGAGCCGTCGCCCATTCGTTTCGATCCATAAAATTCTTTGTGACAGAGTACGCTCTCCGGGCAACGAGAGATTTCGTTGAGGCTCTAGTTGACTACGAGCGTTCCAATCAACTCCTCTTCAGTGATGATGACGCACCGAAGCCTGGAGGGTGGCGATTGCCAAGAGAGATTCAGCGCCTCAAGGATGAGCAGAAACTCGGGGTGGTGAAGAAAGCGCGGGGGCGTCCGTCGAAGCGGGTACCGTCCTCGGTGCAAGAAGTGGTGCCGTCCTCATAAGGACGTCCACAGGTACGAGAAGGTTCATGAGCAGAAAGGAAGGAGCGGGGTGGATGCCAAGGATGGTGCCTACCCCGCTCAAGTTTTTTGTTCAGTCTCTGCTCTTAGAAGAGCGCGTAGATGAATGGCGACAATGGATTGCCCGCCGTTGATACGATGAGGAGCCCAACGAGAAGGAAAACGACGACCATCGGCACGAGCCACCAAGCTTTCCGCTCCCAAATGAGTTGAAGCATCTGCCCTACTGTTCCTGTTTTGCTCATGAGATCCTCCGGCAATCTAAATCACGTCTCGTGGAGATATCACAACGGGAAGAGGGGTGAAAGCCTAACGCCGCGAACTCGTTTAAGCTGCCAGTTGTTTATGCTGCAACCTGGTCTGCATTCTGAGTCTCGTCTTCCTCCGGGCTCTTAAGCTCCTGAATGATACGATCGACCTCTTCTATCAGAGACCCTATGGCGTATGCCCAAACGTACTGACCAGCTTTCTTGCCGGTGAGAACCTCGGCGATCTCTCCCTTGTCTTGCACGCGGTGCTTAATGAACAGCTGCTTGCTATCTGTCAGCAGCACCATGTCAGATGGGTTCTTGTGAAGTTTCGGGAGCTTCTTTCTGAGGTAGTCGATACCTCTGCGGAACCTGTTAACCGGTAGCCCCTCGCGCTTCATGCGGAAAAGCCAGCATAAGAGGATCAGATCTGGGTATGAGTACTTGGGGCGCCCGCGGCTCTTTGTCTTCCCAGTTGTTGGGACGAGATTTGTTCGTGCGTAGTAGTTAAGGAGAGCAAGCCCGATCTTTTCGTCTCCACCTGTTAAGGTTCTAAGGATCTCCTGAACCTGTTTGGCGGTGAACTCACGATCTAAAATATGGACACTCATCCTAAGACCTCGGAAACAGCCCTGCACTACTAGTAATTTCTGGAAGTTACTGCAAGCATCTTTAAGTAACTTACAGTGAGCTCATCCGTAGTGTCAACCTGGAATGTGTTATCTCGTTCAGCCTCTTTCGTGTAGAGATTTGTTTTTATTCAATTTAATTCAGTAGAGATATGAAACCGACAGGGGTGGGGCTACGGCACGGTGGTTGGGATCGGCGTCGGTTGCTCCAGAGGGAATAGACCAATGGCAACGGGAACCTCATCTGTCCCCGGAAAGTTCTCCTCTCGCACCGCCCCAGCGTGCCCCTGAATCTCTCCGGAGATGTACATACTCGACGATCCGCCACCATCGAAATTAAGTGCGTCGACGCACCCGATGCTTGGGTTTGTTAAAACTGATTGGAGTTGGTGAAGCGAGCCACCAAAAACACCTGAGGTAACTCGAAAGATAGCGACTCGCTGACTCGCATCGACGCAGATGCCGGAGAGGTTTGATGAACGTGAAGACTCTTTGAGCCCCTCAACGATCGATCCCTGGGACACTAATCGGGGTCCGGCTTGCACTGCTTCCACAACGCCATCAGGCGCGAAAGAATCGCGATGGGCGATGCCAATCGCCTTGGGAGTAACGTACACGATGCCGGTAAGAAGTCCTCCTCCTTTATGGATCCGTTGGTGAATAATCCCTCGGCTCATTACAAGCCCGAGAGGCTTTCCCTGTTCGTCAAAGAAGTTTGCATTGATGCATGCAACGGCTCCTGCGGCTTTGCACAGTGCTTGGACCGTGGCGTGTTTCCATCCGAATTCAGAGGCTCGTATTGTAGCGATCCGATGGCTTCGCATGTCGGATCGAACGACGGCGATCGAAGAGGAGATAATCGAATCTCCATTCATCTTAAAATTTGTTTGTTCAAGACCGTTGCCGAGCTTTTCCCAGGTAAGCGCAGTGGCAGGTTCCTGCGCATGGGTAATGCTCGCCCACGCGCAGAGGAACAGACTCCCCACGATGCTCTTCAAGGTTGGTAGGACCTTAATCGCTCCTGGTGTCGCCATGGTCCTGGTCTCGTGCCTTTTTAGTGAGAG
>JALRCK010000045.1 GCA_023262305.1 Deltaproteobacteria bacterium | reverse complement strand
GCCAACAAGTGCGTCTGTGTAACCATCACCATTAACGTCTCCAGCGTATCGAACGTAGTAGCCAAAGGCGGCGCTTGCTTGGTTACTTTCAAACTGCCAACCGGCGGTGGTTGAGGGAGCAGAGGGTGAGAAGGAGTAGATGAACACACCCCCCTCATCGGTCTCGCCGTTATCGTATCCACTTACTCCCACTGCGACGTCGGAGTAGCCGTCTCCATCTACATCTCCTGCTGTTGCCACGGAGACGCCAAAAATGGCAGAGGCTTGGTTGGACTCTCCAGTCCAATACGTCGTGGTGCTCAAACCCGAACTTGATCCCAGGTAGATAGACGCCTGACCCTCGTCGTTTTGACCATTGTTGTAGCTCCAGGCTCCGACTATGACATCGGCATACCCATCACCATCTACATCACCAGCAGTAGCAACGGCTGCTCCATAGTATGCACTCGCCTGGTTAGACTCCTGCTTCCACGCCGAGGTCGTTGCTAAGCCTGAGGCGCCTCCCACATAGAGATAAGACTCTCCCTCAAAATTTTGTCCATTTGAGGCGTTGTACGCTCCGACCACCACATCCGCATAGCCATCGCCGTTTACGTCCCCGGCTGAGCCGACCGAATAGCCAAACTGAGCCGATGCTTTGTTTATTTCTGCAACCCAAGCTCTTGTCGTGAGTAGTCCCGCCGAAGATCCATGATAGAGGTATGCCTGCCCCTCGCCCGTACTTCCGTTACTGAAGTAATCAGCACCAACGATTACATCTGCATACCCGTCTCCATTGACATCTCCCGCTCCACCAAGCGCTCTGCCGAGAAATGCGCTAGCCTGATTCGACTCCACATACCAACTGCTGGTAGCGCTGACACCAGAGCCCGAACCGAGGTAGAGGTACGCAGCCCCCTCTTCGGTCTGACCATTACTGAGATAATACGCTCCAACGAGCACATCTGAGTATCCATCTCCATTGACATCCCCCGCGGTGGCAACCATGCCGCCGAAATAGCCTATTTGTGAATTAGACTCTCCACTCCACGCCGTGGTAGTTGCCAATCCAGAGGCAGATCCGTGGTAGAGGTAGGCTTGACCCTCAGAGTTTTGACCATTCGAGTAATTATAGGCCCCGACAATAACATCGCTGTACCCATCGCCGTTAACATCGCCTGCAGTGCTGAGCGAAAACCCATACCCGGCAGATGCTTGATTTCCCTCACTCCTCCAGGAGACCGTAGATGCTACCCCCGTTGCTGATCCTAAATAGAGATAGGCTTGCCCCTCATTAGACTCGCCATTGTCATACATTTGAGCGCCAACGATTAAGTCTGTGAAGCCATCTCCGTTAACATCGCCAGCGCTTGCTACAGACAGTCCAAAGTCTGAGGAACCCTGATTTCCCTCAAGGCGACTTGATAGTCCAGTAAGTACGTAAGTCAACGTTATAGACGCGTAATAAACCTCAGCAGTTCTGTTCTGAGAGCCTGCATTACTCACTTTGATGGCAACGCCGAAATCACTCGCGTTTACATCGGCGCCGCTGAGCGTATTCCCCCAGGTATCGGTGGTTGAACCGTATGAAACAGCAGCTGCTGTGGTCGGCCAATTTGTGCCAGTTGCAGCTTTATTGGTCCCCGAGGCGGTACCCCCAACGATGAGTTGGATATTGCTATCGCGAACGTTGTTGCTACTCCCCCTTCGATAAAGTGAGACCGTAACACCGGATACAACCGCGGTGGAGGGAATTGAGAATCCGTAGTTCGTAAGTTTAAGTGTATTTGATACAGCGGCACTTCCGAGCGTACCTGTTACCGCAAAAGTTGCAGTGCTACTGCCCGTCGCGTTCGAGACGTCGGTCCACGACACCGTTGAGTCGGCAGCATCAGTCGCAGTACCTGCGTAGTTAGTACTCGACGTATCAGCGTGAGCGTTGCGAGCAAGAACCGAGACAAACACTATCGAAGCGACAATTACGATCGTCTTTGCAACTGCTTGTAGATTCTCCCCGGTGACTCTCAATGACCCCTTCAAGGTCTGTGAGCACACAATAAAAAGGTGAGAGATCAACCACAGCGATACAAGAGCTAGGAGGTCGAACGGTTCAGCGAGATGCGTCTGCTCAAAAATGTCATCAGAGGGGGCGGATAGATACACGATCCCCGTCACCAACAAAGTGATGAGATAAATAATTGAAGCCCGGCGAGAAATGCCGCGACTCAATCCCCTCACTTTCGGCGGACCCTGAGCGGTCCCGTGAAAGGTAGCCATTCAAAGATGGATGTCGGCATCCTTGTATTAAGGGTTTACCGAATTTCCTTCGAAAATGCCGCGCGCCCTAAAGTTTCTGCATGCCCATAATTTGTGGCGTCATTACAATGGATTAGGTCATTTTTTTATTGTTCAAATTTGAACGTTGGATTGGCACCTTTTGACTATTTGCGGGCGCTTTCTTTCACTTTGAGCTGTTCGTGGGTGAAGCTGTTAGCGGAAGTCCCTAGCAATCGCGGCCCGGGCGAGCCGGAATTTTAAACAGCTCTACCACAAAAATGTTAACGCTCCGCTGCGTACGGCTCACGATGAGGGAGTCCTCATGCTAGCGAATGACACTTAGTTCGGACGGTACGGTCTACGCAGTGGACTTCCCATCCCGGAGACGAGGGCACACATTTGATCGCTCCCTCCTCACCAAGAGTGCTTGCTTTACACTCTGGACGACATCGTCAATCCTTTGCTCAATCTCAGGGCTGCTTGCTTAGGCAGAAGATATTCCCTCGCCTATCGACACCCAGGAGGCGAGAGGAGTACCGCTCGAGTCTCTGGTTGCTGGTCCTTTCCTGGTGAGTACGCTACGCCAACGATCTCCCCACAATCATTGATATCGTTCGCTGATTGGAAGATCCATTCAGAGTTCGGGAAGATTGTCTTCGTAAGGTCGAACGCTTTGCCGTTGCTGATAAGGAAGGCGTTCAAGGAGCCATCCCCCTTAGTTGATTCTACGTGCCCAACAACACTTCCCTTGCCGTTCATGGCCAAGGACGTTGCCGTTCGTCTCTGAAATTCAGGGAGTGATATCTGGCTCCAAAAAGCGCCCGATGTGGCGCCGTCTACCCGACTAGGTATGTCGGTAAACAGTTCGTCGGAATCGCCGAAACCTTGACCGATCATGTTACGACTTTCGTTGATATCGGCTACGTAGTAGGTCTGTGAGCGTCCGTTCTCGCCCGTTACGTACGCGGTGAATAGAAAGGGGCCATTGATCGGTCCATTAAAGTTTGACACACCGTGGGCGATGACGGTGCTGGTGTCAGACTCGTCCATGCACGGATTCGTGAACTCCCAAACCGCCATCATGTTAATGTGTCCGACTACTAAGCCGCTCGCGCCCATGGTTTGGAGGCCAGTAGAAATTTTAAATATCTCCGGTTCACCCACGAATTTGGATTGTAGATAGAGCTCACGGGGGCAATCCCTGATGTAAGTTTCGTAGCGTTTGATTATATTCTGCAAAGCCTCTCTCTTGATCTCCTCGCGGTGAACCTGCAGGAATTGTTGACCAACAGTCATCGGGTTAAGTCGCGAGCCCGCAGGGGAGTTCCATAGGTATCCTTCTGGGTCGCTGAACTCGGCCATGCCAAAGATCTCTCCTTTCTCAGAGATGCGAAGCGCGGACCCACCGTTGAAGCCGTTCATGAAAAGTGGCGCCATCTCTCTATTGTTCATATCGAGTTGATACGGAACAGTCGGCGGATATGCCGATTCGTGTTTGTTCGTGGCGGCCCTCCCGGCATTGTTAACGTCGTTAATAACAAACCCCTTTGGGCAGGCGTCAACTTCACAGAAGAGGGTGGTCTTTGCACGTGACGCTATAATCGGAGCGATACGGAATTTCTCGATGAATTCGTCATCAACACCGTGATGGGAGTTAGCGCTGATGGGCGCGTCAAAGAACAGGACCCCTCCGGATTGAAGTAGTCCTCCCGCGATCGTCCCGTTATTGCTAATCGAGGTCGCAAAGGTGCTGTAGGTCTCAAACTCGGGAAGCGTCGGCTTCGGTGATAAGAAGAAGACGTTGTAGCCGGCGCGCACGCCTAGACTCTCCCACTGGAGGGACACCTCTCCTTCCCAAGGAGCGGGTGTCGATGATGGCGGAACGTTTGGATTAGTTCCTCCTCCTGCGGGATCGTTCCCCGAGGGGGGTGGAGTTCCAGTCGCCGGAGCTGGTGTCGCCTTCGCGTCGCACATACACGATCCAGGCATGCTATTGGTGCATCGGAGCGAAGAGAGGACGCAGCTATTCCTGTCCCCCTCGCATCGGACCGTTCCATTCGCCGCGACTACCTTTGTGTTTGGATTAAGGCAGAGCTTCATCGCAGTTGCGCACCCCTTGTCAGCCTTGGACTTCAGAGAAGCAAGTTTTTTTGTGAGCTTCGCCACAGCGGCGTCGATCGCACTCTGAGGCTTGCCCTTCATTTTCTTCGCAAGCTTCTTTATCTCCGCCGCCCTGTAGGCATCAAAGCTTATCGCACGAGCCTTCTTCGAGACGCGTATGAAGGGGCCCTCTTCGCGACACTGTACCAATACCCCATCGATCTTTCCGGCCAGATCGATGGGTTTCAAGGCAGCTACACTTGTATCCCTCACTGATGAATATCGACGGAGGTCGCCGATGCTGGTGGCTATCGCCTCCGACGTTAGTCCGAGATTGAGCGCGACGCAAAGCGCGCCCGTGACCGTTAAGGAAATCCCCCGAAGAACCATGACCTAATCCCCCAAATACCGTACCTAAAACCCCAAGCTGAGTACCCACTGATCCAAGGGAGCATGGAAATTGCTTCAGGAGTTGACCGCTCCTTTTCATAAAAGTTGTCGCCTCTAGTCTCCGGGTATGACAGCCCGGCTACCTGCAAAACACGAAGTGAATGCGGAGACCCCGCATTTTAATCCTCGCGCAATCGCATTTGATTGGGGGGCGATTACGTAACCTCATGCAAATCAGTTCATGCAAATCAGTTACTTGCAGCCATGGGAACGATTCCCCTGAGCATCAAATCGGTCTTAGTGGTGTTAGCCAGAGAGTCACAACCCGGTACATCTATCCATTCAAGGTAGATGCACAGATATGCACATCTAGCGAGAGCGAATTTGCTAGTACCAGCACAGGCGTAGCTCGCCATGAAAAAACCCCGAGGGGATCGCTCCACACTCGGGGTTTCTTATCGTATCAAGCCTTGCGGGTCTGCAGCTTTACTGCATCATCCCCTTGATTGCGTTGAGTCGCGCGACCTTTTGAGAGAGCGCTTCCCACGCTGGGTCGAAGAGGCTGAGCTGCTCAAGCTCTGCTTCCATGAGGGAGATCTCATCATTTGAGATCTTCACAGAACCGATGTCGTCTGGGAGGTCAACCGTATCAGCGAGGAGCGTGAGCACGTTGTTGCTGAAGGTGCAGATGCCACCCGACACGATGCACTTCCTCGTGACGTTATCGGCAGAATCTGTGTACTGGGTCAGCCCAGTCGCGATCAATCCGACGTAGTCGCAGTGATTCACGAGGAACCCAAGCTCACCACTCTCTGACGGAACGGTAGCGGCTGAGACTTCCGCCTCGACCTCGAGCCCACGTCCAGAGAACACCTTTAATTGAAACGTACCGTCTGACATCCCCTACCCCTTTACGCTGCTTGCGCGAACTCAGCGGCCAACTTCTCAGCCTTAGCGCGTACAGAATCGAGTCCGCCTACCATGTAGAAGGCCTGCTCTGGAAGATCGTCGAGCTTGCCATCGACGAGCTCGCCGAAGCTCTTGATGGTGTCCTCAAGCTTGCAGTATACGCCAGGAGTTCCCGTGAAGGTCTCAGCGACGTGGAATGGCTGCGAGAAGAATCGCTCGATCTTACGAGCGCGAGCTACGATCAACTTGTCGTCCTCAGACAACTCATCCATTCCGAGGATGGCGATGATGTCCTGAAGGTCCTTGTATCGCTGCAGAGTCTGTTGAACCTTACGAGCTACGCGGTAGTGCTCTTCACCAACAACGCTCGCCTCAAGAACTGTGGAGCTAGAGGTAAGAGGATCTACAGCTGGGTAGATTCCCTTCTCAGCGATCGAACGTTCAAGAGCGATCGTTGCGTCAAGGTGCGCGAAGGTCGTTGCTGGAGCTGGGTCGGTGTAGTCGTCGGCCGGTACGTATACAGCTTGGATCGACGTAATCGAGCCCTTCTTCGTTGAGGTAATTCGCTCTTGGAGCTGACCCATGTCCGTCGCAAGCGTTGGCTGGTAACCTACCGCGCTCGGCATACGTCCGAGGAGCGACGATACCTCTGATCCCGCTTGGAGGAATCGGAAGATGTTATCCACGAAGAGAAGAACGTCACGTCCCTCCTCATCACGGAAGAACTCAGCTGTTGTAAGAGCTGAGAGAGCTACACGGAAACGAGCTCCTGGAGGCTCACTCATCTGGCCGTACACAAGGCACGCTTTGTCGATAACGCCTGAGTCCTTCATTTCGTGCCAGAGGTCGTTACCCTCACGAGTACGCTCACCTACTCCGGCAAACACTGAGAAGCCTCCGTGCGCCTTAGCGATGTTGTTGATGAGCTCCATGATGATAACGGTCTTTCCTACTCCGGCGCCGCCGAAGAGACCGATCTTTCCACCCTTAAGGAATGGAGCAACAAGGTCTACAACCTTGATACCGGTCTCAAGGATCTGCTTTGAAGTCGATTGATCTTCGAATGAAGGAGTTGGACGGTGAATCGACCAACGAGTGTCAGTATCAACTGGACCAAGCTCATCAATAGGACGACCCGTAACGTCGAGGATTCGCCCAAGGGTCTTCTGACCTACAGGAACCGAGATAGGAGCGCCCGTATCAACTACGGACTGACCACGAACGAGACCCTCTGAGGAGTCCATCGCGATACAACGAACGACGTTGTCGCCAAGGTGTTGCGCCACCTCGAGAACAAGGTTGTTCTCTTGGTTGTCGATGTTTGGGTTTGTGGTGAGCAAAGCGTCGTAGATCTTTGGAATACCACCGCCCTGTGGGAACTCAACGTCGATTACGGCGCCAAGTACCTGACTAATTTTTCCTTTACGTCCCATTGTTTCTTTCATAGCTATTTCCCTTCGTTACTTGAGTGCTTCAGCTCCACCTACGATATCAAGCAGCTGGCTTGTAATACCGGTCTGGCGCAATTTGTTAAACTTAAGTGTGAGCGCGTGAATAAGCTCGGAAGCGTTCTTCGTTGCGTTATCCATCGCTGTCATGCGACTTGCGTGCTCACTCGCCTTGCTATCGAACGAGGCTTGTCGAACGATCGCGCGAACGATACGTGGCACCACGGCGTCAAACACCCGCTGAGGATTTGGCTCAAAGAGCGTTACTCCTACAGCGGCGCCTGTTGCGGTGTTAGCCGAAGCCAACGCCTCTTTATCGAGAGGCAGCAAGCGCTCTGATGTGGCTACCATTGAGATGGCCGAGCGGAATCGTGTGTACACAACATACAGCTCATCGATCTCGCCCTTGAGGAACGCGATCTCTTGATCCTGACAAACCTGCTGAGTGGGCCAGTTTGTTGGATCATCGGAGATGTTTTCTTGAGCATCGAGGTAGACGCGACCAATTCGGCGAAAGTGTTCCGCAGGCTTCTTACCGAGGATGACCGTCTCTATCTCACATCCCGGATGCTTCGCCGCAATCTCCTTGTAGAGCGTATCCACACGGCGATTGACGTTTGTGTTGAAGCCTCCGCACAATCCACGATTGGCTCCAAGCACAAGCACTCGAACGCGCTTGACCGATGGACGCGCCTCAAGAAGCGGATGCGAGAACTCACTCCCACCTTGAAGCTGCGACAGAACTCCCTTGAGAGCGTCGGTATACGCTCGTGAGCGCACAACGGCCTCTTGAGTCTTGCGCAGCTTTGCTGCGGCGACGAGCTTCATCGCCGACGTGATCTTCTTTGTGTTTTTCACCGACTTTAATCGTCGACGAATCTCTTTAAGACCTGCCATGAGGTGTCAATCCTTATGCTGCTGTTGCGTGAGCCGGTGCTGACTTCTGAGCCTGGGCACCGTGACCTGCGCCGTTGGTGCTTGCCGAGATCGAAGTCGCAGTTCCAGCGATAAACTTCTCAACGAAGCTTCCGATTGCCTTCTTCAAACGCTCAGTGATGTCCTTATCGAGCTCGGCCTTTGAACGGAGATCGTTCATGAGAGCGGACTCGCTGGAGAGCATGTGGCGGTGAAGAGCCTCTTCGAACGGACGAACCTGAGAAACCTCAAGCTTATCCGTGTAGCCGTTTGCTACCGCGAAGATGGAGAGAACTTGAAGCTCTACAGGCATCGGAACGTTCTGTCCCTGCTTCAAGATCTCAACGAGGCGAGCACCCTTAGCAAGCTGTGCGCGCGTAGCTGCATCGAGATCTGAACCGAACTGAGCGAATGCCTGCTTCTCTCGGTATTGAGCGAGATCAAGTCGAAGCGTTCCAGCGATCTTCTTCATCGACTTAACCTGAGCAGCTCCTCCTACACGGGATACCGAGAGACCCACGTTTACAGCGGGACGGATACCAGAGTTGAAAAGGTCTGCCTCAAGGAATATCTGACCATCAGTAATCGAGATCACGTTTGTTGGAACGTACGCTGATACGTCACCCTCAAGGGTCTCAATAACTGGAAGAGCCGTAAGAGAACCGCCGCCGAGCTTGTCGCTCAACTTAGCTGCTCGCTCAAGGAGTCGAGAGTGGAGGTAGAATACGTCTCCTGGATACGCCTCACGTCCTGGTGGACGTCGAAGGAGGAGTGATACGCTTCGGTACGCTACGGCGTGCTTTGACAAATCATCGTAAATGATAAGCGCATGCTTGCCGTTCTCCATGAAGTACTCACCCATCGCGCATCCAGCGTATGGAGCGAGGAAGGACATCGGAGCTGGCTCAGAAGCGGTTGCCGACACAACGATTGTGTGGTCCATCGCACCGTGCTCCTTGAGTCGCTCAACCACCTGAACAACGGAAGAGCGTTTCTGCCCAACGGCAACATAGATACAGATAACTCCGGTTCCCTTTTGGTTGATGATCGTATCGATCGCCACCGTGGTCTTTCCGGTCTTCTTGTCTCCGATGATCAGCTCTCGCTGACCACGTCCTACTGGGGTCATCGCGTCGATAGCTTTAAGTCCTGTCTGCATCGGCTCGTGAACCGACTTACGACCAACGATTCCAGGAGCCTTAATCTCAAGCCGACGGGTGTGAGGAGTGTTGATATCTCCGAGACCATCGATCGGATTTCCAAGAGCGTCCACAACGCGGCCGATAAGGGCGTCGCCCACTGGAACTTGGGCAATCTGTCCAGTTCTCTTCACGGTGTCCCCTTCGGCGATTGCGGCTGTATCACCCATAACTACGGCGCCGACGTTGTCCTCTTCGAGGTTAAGGGCGATAGCTTTGGTTCCGTTCTGGAACTCAATCAGCTCACCCAGAGCAACCTTTCCGAGTCCGTAGATGCGGGCGATTCCGTCACCTACGCTAAGCACGGAACCAACCTCGGCGAGGTCTTGATCGCCGGATACGTTGCCGATCTTATCCTTGATAATTCTGCTTATCTCATCTGCGCGTATGTCCATAGTTACCTCTCTTTGAAAATCTACAAACTATTCCTATCGAACCAGTTGAGTCGCCACACGCTGGAGCGTTCCGGCGACGGAGCGATCGAGGAACGAGTCCCCTAAGCGAACAGTCAATCCACCGATGAGCGATGGATCGGTCTTTACGGTCATCTTCACCTCTCCGCCCAAGGACGAAGAGAGCTTCTTTTGAAGTTCGGCTATAGCAGCTTCGCTCGTAGGTTGAGCTAGCGTTACCTCGAGAAGGAGGCTCTTCTTGTACTCACTAACAAAGTGAGCAAAAACCTCTGAGAGGGCTGGAAGAACGGCCCCCTTTCGGAGCGTAACGAGCATGGTGATCGTCCTCTTCAAAGGCTCCGTAGCCCACCCACCCAGACTCTCGACAACAGCAACCATAACCGCGAGACGAGAGCTTTCTGAAACTCGTGGATTGTTCATGCTTTCGCGGAAATCTTTTGAAGCTCCCCATATGCTCGCCAGATCGTTAAGCTGTGCTTCGACCCGGTCCAGGTCCGCTGGGGCGCATACATCAAAGAGCGCTTTGGCGTATCTCTTGGCAACTCGTTGTTCTCGTCCAGAACTCATTCTTTCGTTCCTAGCTTATTTACCCAACTAACTTCTTAGCGCGATCAACGGCAGCGTCTACATAGGCGGCCTGTCGCGAAGCGAACTCACCATTTTGGAATCTCGCCTTGGAAAGCTCTACGGCTTTTGCAACAAGGGTCGCGCGGAAACTTGCCTGAGCAGAGCGAGACTCCCCTTCTAGGAGCTCTTTAACTTGAGCCTTGATTCGAGATGCTTTTTCGCGCGCAGCTGAAACGATGGACGCAGCTTCCAGCTCGCCTTGCTTCAGTATCTCTGCGCGTGCCCGCTCCTGTTCCTTGGTTATATTCTTGGTGAGCGCTTCAACAGCTGCAAGCTCTCTCTCTGCTGCCTCCATCTCAGATGTTGCAGCGGAAACCTCAGAGACTATGCGCTCACGACGAGCGGCCCAGCCGTTTTTGATCGGCTTGCGCAACAACACGACCATGAGGACGACGTACACGATGAAGTTTATCCAGGGACCAACGACGTCGGCAATTGAGCCGTGGTGCGCGCCTTCGGAGCCACTCGCATGAGCGACGGTTGCCGCAAGGAGGAGGGAGGAGGTGGCAACGCTACAGGCCCTTATCACTGAAAGAACGGGAATAACACCTTGGG
>JALRCK010000459.1 GCA_023262305.1 Deltaproteobacteria bacterium | reverse complement strand
GTTCATATCCTGAACGTTTTTCCTGGACCATCTGAAATAGATGAATCTTCAAGGACAACGAAACCTTATTCTACTCACGGAGTTAGAGCGGGACGGTGCGGTCACGCAACGTTCCCTTGCCACGAAGTTGGGTGTGGCGCTGGGTCTGACGAATCTGTACCTCAAACGACTCGCGAGGAAAGGGTACGTCAAGATCACCACGATTCCCTCTCACCGGATTCGCTACCTGTTGACGCCCCAGGGGATGGTCGAGAAGTCCCGACTCACCTATCTCTACATGCAGTACTCGCTGTCGCACTATCGTGACATGCGCGCGCGATTGCGCGACACGTTGTCGCGCGCGACGGAGCACGGTGTTCAGCGGGTAGTCATTTTTGGGACGAGCGAATTTGCAGAGATGGCCTATCTTTCGCTCCGTGAGATGGATTTGACGCTGGTGGGGTTTATCGATGACGGAGAGGTGCAGACTTTTCTGTCCTATCCGGTACGGCGTCCCAGCGTGTTGGCGGAATGGCAGTTTGACGCCGTGCTGTTGGCTGATATCGATCGGTCTCGAGAGCACCGGGAGACTCTGGCGCAGTGCCAGGTGCCGCAGGCAAAAGTGTTTGCGCTCGCTCCCATCGTCTGACGGCGCGCAAACGGAGGTGCGGTTGTCGTTCACTGTAAGTGAGAGGGCGAAGCTGTGTCCGCCTGGTGCGCGACAAGCGTGACGGGCGGGAATCGCGAGAAAAGCGAATGGCTGTGACGCGATTCGAGAATCTTGAAGTGTGGCAGGAGGCGGTATCGTTGGCCGTCGAAGTGTATGCCGTTTCAAAAAGCGGGGGCTTTACTCAAGATTTTGGGCTGAGAGATCAAGTCCAAAGGGCCGCAGTATCCATAGCCTCCAACATCGCAGAAGGCAAGGAACGAGAGACAATCGCGGAATGTATTCGCTACCTGTATATCGCAAAGGGATCGTCAGGTGAGCTTAAGACGCAGCTCATCATTGCCCAACGGATAGGATATATCGAAGAGGAACGTACGCACAGTCTCATTCGGAGAGTTGAGCAAGTAAGCGCAAAGCTCGGTGCGCTCATTCGAACGCTTAAGAGGAAGTAGAGTCTGGGATATGGTTGTACAGTTCATGGGTCTTGCCAGTCTGGCATCTCTCGCCCGTCTTGCTCGTCGCGCACGGGGCTGCGCATGAACGAGATCATGCGCGAGCCCCGCTGGTACGCCGTACGGACCAGATCCCGTCACGAGAAGCTGGTGCGGGATCAACTCGAAAAGCAGGGGGTCGAACCCTTGCTGCCGACGGTGAAGCGGCTGAGCCAGTGGAAGGACCGGAAAAAAGAAATCGAAGTGCCGCTTTTTTCCGGCTACTGCTTCGTGAAATTCTCGCGGGAAGCCAGACTGCCGGTTCAGCAGGTGTCCGGTGTCGTAGAGATCGTCGGGAGCGGAAACCGTCCGGAGCCGATCCCGGAGGCGGAGATCGACGCGTTAAAGACGCTCATGACAAGCGTGCTGCCGTTTGACTCCCATCCGTACCTTCATGAAGGCATGCAGGTGGAGGTGGTGCGCGGGCCGCTTCAGGGTGTGCAGGGCATCCTGTTACGCAAAGAAAAGCGCCATCGGCTGGTCATCGGCGTACGATTGATCCAGCAGGCGGCGGCGGTGGAGATCGATGTACGGGATGTGGTGCCGGCGTGAAGGGGGCGCCTTCTCTCCAACCGTCTGCTTTATTTTTAGTCATGCTCTCAGTGCTGATGAAGAAAGCGAATGTGAGGAGAGATGCTTAACATCCTTAGACAGCTCCTCGATCTTCTGACTCCCCACGAGCGTCGCCGCGCGATATTGCTGCTCGGAATGATACTGGTCATGGCAATTCTCGACGTGGGAGGGGTTGCGTCGATCATGCCTTTAATGGCGGTGTTGGCAAAGCCGGAAATGATC
Organism: Deltaproteobacteria bacterium; assembly: GCA_023262305.1. Classification (GTDB taxonomy): domain Bacteria; phylum Bdellovibrionota_C; class UBA2361; order UBA2361; family OMII01; genus OMII01. Next base: position 650 of record JALRCK010000459.1, on the reverse strand, counting down.
CATACCAATTCAGTATTGGCGCGCGCCTACTCTGTACTTGGGTTTACGGATGCACAGGCGTTCTTGTTTTTTCTGGGTGTGATGTTTTTTGCCGTTTTGTTGGTATCGATTGCTTTCAAGGCAGTCGTCACTTATGTGCAATTGCGATTTACCTTGATGCGCGAATACAGCATAGGACGAACCTTGGTGGCGGGCTATCTGCATCAACCGTATGTGTGGTTTCTGAATCGTCACAGCGCGGATCTGGGAAAGACTGTGTTGTCGGAGGTAAACAAGGTTGTCGGCGGTGCGATGATTCCCATGATGCAACTGATGGCGCAGGGTTCGGTGGTGTTGCTGCTACTAGGGCTATTGATTGTAGTCGACCCGTGGTTGGCATTGATCGTAGGGAGCGTGTTGGGTCTTGCCTATGGCGTGATCCTCAAGCTCATGCGCCGTTATCTCTTGCATATCGGGTATGAAAGTGCACGAGCCAATAGAATGCGCTACACGGTTCTCACGGAGGCCTTTGGTGGCATCAAGGAAATTAAGGTAGGGGGGCTCGAGGACTCGTATGTCCAGCGCTTTGCGAATCCCGCAAGAGTATTTGCTGGCCATCAAGCATCCAGCCAGATTATCGGCCAGCTTCCACGATTTGCACTTGAGGCACT
>JALRCK010000458.1 GCA_023262305.1 Deltaproteobacteria bacterium | reverse complement strand
AAGAGAACAAGTATCCGGCTCTATGATCGGCACGTTTGCACGGATTCAGGACCTCGATGAGAATGATTCGCCTGCGTCAGAAAAAACACTCCGGGTGGTGGTGCCGAGGGTGACGGCTGAGTATAAATAAGGGCGCTGACTTCGAAAAATTATGGAGAGCCTGTATGTGTGGAATCGTTGGATACGCCGGTAATCGGGACGCCCTTGCGATAATTATCGGGGGATTAGAGTCGCTCGAGTATCGTGGGTACGATTCGGCAGGTGTATCTGTCTATGAAGGGGGAAAGGTCGATACCACCCGTGCAACCGGTAAGCTTATTGAGCTCAAAAAAGCCCTTGAGGGAAGAAAGCGAAGTGGGATCGCTTCGCTCGGTATCGGTCACACCAGGTGGGCTACGCACGGTCGACCCACCGAGACCAATGCGCACCCCCACACCGCGGGTCGGGTCAGCCTGATTCACAACGGCATCATAGAGAACTATCTCCCCCTGCGGGCGATGTTGGAAGCCAAGGGGTGCACCTTTCTCTCTGAAACGGACACGGAGGTAGCCGCTCACCTGTTGAATACCCTTCTTGCCGAGGGCTTCGAGCCACTTGAGGCCATGCGCAAGATGTGCGCCCAGGTCAAGGGAAGCTACGCCTTTCTCGCCATCGATTCCAAGCACCCTGATCGGGTCCTTGTCGCAAAAAACTCAACTCCGATCATTATTGGAAAAGGGGATGGGGAGAACCTGATTGCGAGCGATATTCCAGCGGTGCTTCAGCATACTCGCAGAGTCATAGTTTTAGAGGATGGCGATCTCGCGCAGGTAACGGCGGATGCCGTATACATCGAAAACCAGGGCAAGGAGGTGCGCCGAAAGGAGGAAACCATCGCGTGGGATCCTATTACCGCCCAAAAGGGTGGATTTAAGCACTTCATGCTGAAAGAGATTTACGATCAATCCCGAGTGATAGGAGATACCCTGCGCGGAAGGATCTCGGAGCACGACGCCTCTGTGAAGCTCCCGGAGCTTGAGACCCTTCGAGACAAAGCCTCTTCGATTAAGCGAATCGTCATGGTTGCGTGTGGCACGGCGTGGCACGCTTGCCTTGAGGGGAAGTTCTTTCTTGAAGAGTTCGCGGGGATCCCATGCGAGGTGGACTACGCCTCCGAGTTCCGATACCGCTCCGGCTTGATCGACAAAGACACCTTGGTTATTGCGGTTTCTCAGTCCGGTGAGACGCTCGACACCTTGGGTGCCCTGGAGGCTGCCTCAGGAAAGGGGATGACCCTTGCGATATGCAACGTCGTTGGCGCCTCCATCTGTCGCAAAGCAGAGATGGTAGTCTATACCCACGCCGGACCCGAGATCAGCGTGGCCTCCACAAAGGCGTTCACGACACAACTAGTAGCCCTCCAGCTCTTAGCCCTCTTCCTGGCTGAGGCGCGTGGCACGATGTCCGTCGCGGCGCGGCGGCATGTGTTGCACGCGATGGTGGAGCTCCCTGCAGCGCTCTCCCAGACCCTGAAGGTCGATGGAGAGGTCTCCTCGGTTGCGAAGAGGTTCTTCCAGGCCCGTGATTTCCTCTTCCTGGGTCGTGGGCGTTGTTATCCGATCGCCCTTGAAGGGGCGCTCAAACTGAAAGAGATCTCGTATATTCACGCAGAGGGATATCCCGCTGGCGAGATGAAGCACGGACCGATCGCCTTGATCGACGAGAGCATGCCTGTCGTCATGGTTCTCCAGCGCGAGAAGCCTCTCTTCGAGAAGACCCTCTCAAACTTGAAAGAGGTTGAGGCTCGTGGCGCACGAGTGCTCGTGGTTACCGATGCCACAGAGGAGGATCTCAGGGGCGTTCATGCAGAGGGGCTCATTCGAGTTCCCTTTGTTGCGCATGAGCTGAGCCCAATCCTCCTGAACGTGCCCCTGCAGATGTTGGCGTATCACGTCGCAGTTCTGAACGGCACCGATGTGGACCTCCCCAGAAATTTAGCTAAGAGCGTTACGGTAGAGTAGGGAAGGGGGCTCGCTGCATGCGAAAATGGGGTCAGTGGGTAGGATTCCCACTGACTAACCACCCATTCTTCCTCCCTTTTGATCCGACTTAGTTTAAGCCCCTTAAAATTCCTAAAAATTTTAGATGCTTATCCAATTTAGTGGATTGACGGATCCGTGTTGTCCGCTGTACCTTCGTGGGAAGAGGTGGGTGGAAGTGGTATGACCGCCCACATAGAACAGTTTTTAAGAGCAGTTCGGTTAATTCAGGTTGCAATGCAGTAGTTGTAGTTCTCCTCGGTGACAGTGGGTGGCTTCATGATCGACAAGCCTCAACAGGATAATCCTGGCGAACGCGAGCATCGTTCGCAGGGGAGTCGTGTATTGAAGCGCCCACTTCACGTCTCTTTTCGCGGAAACTGCGCGCACTCAGTTGATGACAAGGGGCGTGTCAGTCTTCCAAGTGAGTTCCGGAAGGTTCTGGGCGAGAGGGAGCAGCGAGGAGTCGTTCTTACCAACTACGTTTCCGAGGGGGCCCGTTGCATAGAGGGCTTCGGGCTTGATTCCTGGGAAGACTTCGAATCGCGCCTCCGGGAGAAGAGTCGAT
>JALRCK010000457.1 GCA_023262305.1 Deltaproteobacteria bacterium | reverse complement strand
TTGCGCCCGCAAATGTGGCGGCAAAGTCGAATCTGTTGTAAGAGCTCTCAGCGACATGCTTGAGAAGGGGTTGTTTGGATCAGAGCGAGGAATCATACAGCTCCCAAAGTATATCGGTCTCTCATCCGCTAAGACACCATGATGAAGATCGAAGCTAACGTATTGAGTCCACGGAGTGAGGCTGGGGCATCACTATCTAATAGGTTACGGACTAAGCAGCTCAGGACGAGGCAAGATCGAAGCGTGCTAGTTGGCGCGTGTTCGGCTCGATCCAAACCCGATCGACCTCTGCGCCCGGCACGGTATATACCATGATTGAGCTTTGCCCATAGGCGTAGATAAAATTCTCCTCCGTCCCGTGAGGATAGATAGTTCTCACTTTGTTGAGGTCCTCAAGGTTATCGATGAAAAATGAGATATCTCGCGTGATGGCTCCTGGACGTACTGGGAGGTAATCATCCACATCCGAAAACAATTCAAAACGCTCTGAAAATGCGCCATAGAAGAGCCGAATCGTCGCGTTATGAAATTCGTAGTTGTTCCCTGGTCGTGATACCGCGATAAACCTCCTCTCTCTGTGCTGAAGGGTGTACCGCGCCATCAGAGAGTGCGCATTATACTTTGGCTGAGGAACTCCATGAGAATCCCGGCTCGGTATCGAATACCGAACAAATGGCCATAGCTCCTCCACCACTGCTGCCCCTGCAATGCACACAGCACAAGAGACCAAAAGAGATCTGGCGATTCGAGGTCTCGCCGAAAGTGCGATCTGCCAGATCCACTCGATTGGTAGAGCGACCACATACATCGCAAAGACAATCGCGACAAAAATATGATAGTAACTTGGCGGCTCCTCCAGCAACGCACTACCCAAAAAAGTATCGACCGCGATCACTATTAGCGCTAGTGCGGCACCCATGCTCCTCATCCTGCTCACAAGAATCACAAGCCCTGATCCGAAGAGCCCACTCGTAAGCGCTGCACACACCGGAACGAGCGTCTCCATCTCCCATGAGATCCGATCGGGATACACAATAAAGCCTCCGAAAGCTCGCTTTAGGTGGTGTATCCACAGATGCACATCATTCGAGATCTCTCCCCCCTGAAGGAGTGGCGATGACTCGAAGAGTCGCGCCGTCAGATGCTGCTCATACAGGTAGAAATAAACATACGGACCAAAAACCACCGATGCTGCCACCATCATCAGCGCAAGGTGCCACCGAAGCTGCCACATCCTTCGGGGGTGCAGGACCAGAAGAAACACGATTAAGACAGCCCCTATAAAGGGATAGGGCGTGAAGTTTCGAATCGTCATCATAGACCACGCAGACCATATGCCCGCCACGACAAAATCCCGTGTGCACAACGTGCGGCAACCACGGCAGAAGAAATACAGGCAGAACATAAATGGCGCGACCGATTCCATGACGTAGGGACATCGGGAGTACCCGAGTAGATTGTGCTGAGCTCCTACGAGGAGCCCAAAGATTACCCCGAACCTATGAGAGACAGTTTCTCGACCGATCAGATACGCTGCAAGGACGAAGCCAACGCTCCAGATGATGTTTGAGAGCCGAAGCGTCCAGTCGCTTATTCCAAAGAGCCACATGAGCCCGGCCATCTGCATATACCAGGGTCGACCACTCGATTGCCCAGCATCGAGTGTAAAGAGAGGAAACCAAGGCTCAAGGAGATAGCGTAAGACATGCTCACCCATAACTCCGAAGTCATGGTGAATATTGTGAGGATAGTAGTCGAGCCACAGAAATCGTGAGACCAGCGTCACACCACACAATCCGACAAGCGTCCAGACCTCAGAGCGACGCCACTGCGTGAGGAATCCGTCATTGCGTGCGCGGGTGAAAGCCATCACAATCAGCACTTGAGCTGCGATCCAGCACGCAACAATAACTTTCGGAGAGCCATTCGAATACATTGGCTCAAGCTCGATGATATTTCGATAGTTAGCAAACCCCGCTAAGACCAAAGAAATGAAAACGAGGAACCAGTGCGTCGTGTTCTGCCAGGCAAAGCTCTGAGGAGCACGCGAGAAGGATTGCAACCGAGACCCGACGCGCAACCTGTTCCCCAGCCATACCAGGGAAATTCCCGAAGCGAGAATACACGTTGTGAAGACTCCCCACGACTGCGGAGCCGAGAGATTTGGCAGGAGCGTGCTTGGCACCCCACGCAGCATTGGGTACACCATCCACGCCCCCGCTAGACCCATGTACGCCATGGATAAGCCGATCAAAATCCTGAGAGCAGACGCTGTAGGCTGTAGCGCTGTCGACGCAGGCTGTTTATCGAGAGGCGCACCCACAGAGCCCTTTTTTCCTCGTTGCAGCCATGTGCCACCAAAGATCCAAAGCTTTGCAAAACACCAGGCACCCACCGCTGCATAGAGAACGATTGCAAAGAGGCAATCGTAGGTGAGACGAGCCATACGCCCATCCAGATCGTCGAATGGGGGCTCAATCAACGTCACGGTTCCCTTCCCCGAGTACCCGATGACGAATCCTCCATCCGGCATCGCACCTGCACATGCCGGAACAAGCGGCGTCTTCACGAAAGTGGCGGAACCATCGC
>JALRCK010000456.1 GCA_023262305.1 Deltaproteobacteria bacterium | reverse complement strand
TTTTAGCGAGGGTTTGCCAGAGTGCCTCCCGGAGTACCGCGTCAACGAGGCTTGGGGAGGGCAGTGTCGCGATATGCTCACGATGCAGCTGGCGCATTCCGATCATCGGGTCGAAGGGATACTCGGAGTTCCCCTGCGCATCTTTCATCCTATTCGGAAGAACGATAGCGAGATTGCTGCCAAAGGTGACCATGTGCTCTTGATAGTGCTGGATGCAGGCTAGTCCAGCCTGAACGAGCTGGAGATCTAAGCCAGATCTGCGGAGGTCGAGCTCCAAGTAGGACATCCGATCGATCTCATCTTTGAGTTGGTAGAGAAGTCTGATGCGGTCTTTTGGGAGTGGTTCGGGAGCCCCAGGAGGAAGAACTGGAGGTGTGGGACCAAAGTCTTCGATGCGTGATGGGTCGTTGGGATCTCTGCTATCGGGGAACGATAGTACCGCCAGAACATCAGCATGGTACACGCCCAGGAGCTCTCTTACTGTATCGTCTCGATACACCTCTTGGGCACCGTGGTATTCATGAAAGTCGTGCCCCCAATTCCAATCAGCAATTGGGTTTGCTCCAGGAATCGATGCTATCACTCGATCGAGAGCGTGAGAGCCTAGTCTGTGTGGATCGTGCAGCAGCATGACGAGCTCAAGGACGGTGCGCTCATGAGGAGTCAGGGTGATCAGGGCGCGGTCCGCTACTTGGTTGGCGACGTACGCGGCGTGAATGCAATGCTCTCGTCGGGTGTGATCCACTTCTGGTCCGAAGAGCTTCGTGTGGGCGGCACCGCAGTTGTAGACCTCTTGAAGCAGTTTGAACGACCACCATGATGCGATGATCTGTTGAGCGGTTGGACTCAGGCGGCTCTGAAGCGATTCGATCCAGGATGTGTAGTTTCTGGAGGCGAGGGAGTTGTCCTCCGCGCCGTCGAAGTTCCGAGCGTGCGCTCTAAAATGCTCACCAGAGATGCAGCATTCTTCGAGGGGGATCAGAGATTGGGGCGTTGAACCGCCTGGATTTTGGCCGGGAATTTCGCTGGTCCCTTGCTTCATCCGAACATTCTCTGAAGACCTTGCGGAACGTTCGGTCTATCTGAACAGCCTTCAGATACCCCTAGTCGCAAAGCCACGTTAGTCGAGTATTGATACCGTTCCAAACGGGGTTAGTCAACGACGGAGTGAGTTGGGCGCCCGACGTTGTTGATGAGAGATAAAGCGCTAGTTTGAATCTGTCGGTTCTAGATCCGAACCCCTAAAAGCCTCCGCGCAGTCGATTCTAACCCAGAATGGACCCCCCTGAGAGTACAAGAGCCCGGTCGACTTGACGTATGCAAATCCCAGCAGCAGAAGCGGCTTGCCATGAGCGAGCCCCGGCAGGGGCGAGTCGAATGGACCTAAGCGGGGTCGAACCGCTGACCTCTACACTGCCAGTGTAGCGCTCTACCAACTGAGCTATAGGCCCTCATGAATGGGCAGAGGTTAAATGAAACGGGACAAGGTGTCAAAATCGCAGGAAGGTTCAGGGGGTATCGTTCGGAGTTTGATCCTTTTCAATACTTTCGCTAACGTAGCGCCCGTGTCGGGCAGTGGCGCAGACCGGTAGCGCACTCCTTTGGGGTGGGAGAGGTCGGAGGTTCAAATCCTCTCTGCCCGACCATTTTTTTGATCGTCTTTTTTTTGATCGGCCTACGTTCTCGTTGATGCCGCTATCTTTGATTAATTATTTTGGCTCATCGACGGAATGAGTGAGAGCTTTCTGTAAGGTTGGGACGTGAACGTGCAACTGCTCGTGAACGAACCCGAAAAAATGACCTCACGCTCGCATAAAAACAAACTCAGTACTTCTGGTTTTGCCAATCTCGTGCCCGTCAGGGGGACGATGTAGGTACATGGATCAACAGATCAAGAGTACCACCGGACTCCCGCTCGGGTAAGTGCACGTTCACATGAAAACCGTCTTTTTGAGGGCTAAAACTAGCGATTAGGGGCCTCACCCTGCCCATAACTACCCACTAATTCCGTCGATGAGTCCTTTATTTTTTGGCAGGCTTCTCACCTTTGACAACAATCGCCTCCCACACCTTGGCGTACTTGAGAAAGACAGAGACCCCTTCGATCACTGCAACAACGAATCCAGCTGTGCCCTCACGATAGCCTTTGCGACTGATGTAGAATTTAAAGAAGCGTGCCCATGGGCGTAACATGAGCGCTACGAGCGATCCGCACTTCCCACGGTTGAGGAGGGTTTGAGTGGCGTTCGATGAGAGCGTATTCATTCGACGCACATAATCGGTAAGATCGGTGAAAGAGTAGTGATGCAGCTCTGATTTGCACCGCGCTGTTGCCCCCGTCACTGAGGCTTTTTCATGCGGATCCTCGCCGCCCCATGTAGTAGCGGATCGACGGCACAGGCGGAGTCGGTACTCTGGATGCCATCCACCCTTACGCCACCACCGATCGAGGAAGAACACGACTCGGTTGAGGAAAAAGCCGTTGATTGGCTGCGAACTCTCTCTCTTATCTTGGATCAGTATGCCGAGGATTTCGTCCTTAAGCTCCGCTGATACCTCCTCGTCCGCATCTACGTTGAGCACCCAATCGCATGAACACTGTTC
>JALRCK010000455.1 GCA_023262305.1 Deltaproteobacteria bacterium | reverse complement strand
AGCTATGAGGGCCTGGCCTGGCTCACCGGCACCGCCGTCATGCTGGGCGGCGCCTGGCCCGGCGAGGCCTCGCTGGTGCTGGCCTTGCTCTACAGCCTGGGCGCGCACGGGATCATGACGCTCAACGATTTCAAGTCCATCGCCGGCTCGGATGAGGTTCGATTTCAATTGCGAGCTGTCGCTGATGAGTGGCGCATGGTTCCCGTTGCTACTCGACCCATTTCAAAAGGGCAGGTCGTGAGTGCGGGCGATATCCAATTTCAAAAGGTAAACGGCACAGCGGTAGCGCGCGATATATTGGAGAATCTTGGTGATATTGTGGGTCGAAGCGTGACCAAGGATGTGGGGCAGGGGGAGATGTTTCGAGCGGGTAGTATTGGAATTCCCTCAGTTGTCGCGAGCGGCTCCAGAGTTATTCTCTTGTTTAGGCAAAATAGGTTGGAGGCATCAGCGAGTGGAGTTGCGCTGGATGCCGGTGGGCTGGGTCAGGAAGTTCGAGTGCGAAACTCACAGTCCAACAAGGTGGTGACAGGCCGCGTGGTCGAGCCAGGAACGGTACTCGTTGGGGGATAGTAACATGAAGACTAGGTACACCATATGTGTGGGTTTGTGCGTGAGTGTGTCGGGGTGTGCCCCCAAGCCGCCGACGGATCCCTACGTGCCCGCCCTCCGATACTCCACGAAACAGGCGTCGCAACGTCCAATCCATGGTCTTGAGTGGAAGGCGGGAGCGGTTGAGGAGGTTTCGCAAGAGGGTAAGGCGCAACTTAGACTCGTATCCAAAGAGGCACAGCGAGCCCCCGTGATTCAATCGTCTCAGGACAGTGGCGCCGGGCTCCCGCTCACGCAGACGCAGTTCATGGAACCGGGGGAGGATTTGGGTGAGGGCGTTAAGGTGTTGAGGAGTACAGAGATGCTACCACCCGCCTACACGGGGCCACTTGAACTAGGGAATCCCGGGGTTGGTGCGTCTTTGTGGCATGAGGGGAGAGCGGGTAACGAGGTATACCGGGATTTTCGTGCCTGGGAGCCGATGGATCTCCTTACGATCGTGGTCAACGAGGTGTCGATCGGAAGACACTTTGGTCTCACAGAGGTTAAGGGTAAGAGCGAATACCAGGCCGCAATTGAGAATTTCTTCGGACTAGAGGAGCAAACACAGCAGTGGAAGTATCCACCGGACCTCTCAAGTCTTATCAAGGCAGCGACAAAAAACGATTTCAAAGGAGAAGGTCAGACGAATCGGCAGGCTCAATTGACCGCGCGTATATCGGGAGTTGTGGTTGAGGTACTACCCTCAGGTCTGTTGCGCGTAGAGGGCGAAAAGATCATGTCGGTAAACAACGAGGAGCAGGTGATGGTCATTTCGGGATTAGTCCGTACCCGAGATATTTCATCAGATAACGAGGTCCAATCCTCGAAGATTGCCCAGATGAGAGTTGATTTCTATGGAAAGGGAACTGTGGGAGAGGCTCAATACGGTGGCTGGTTCGGCCGATTGTTGAGGATACTGTGGCCATTTTAGGGATCTCTATGAGAAAGTTTATCGTCATGCTCATACTGTGCTTGGCTCTCGTGATGCCTTCAGGCGCGCAGTGCGCGCGTTTGAAGGACATCGCAGATATTGAAGGGGTCCGTGGTAATCAGCTCCTCGGATACGGTCTTGTAGTGGGGCTTAATGGCACAGGGGACGGCCGTCTTGATTTCACGCAGAAGAGTATCTCAAACATGCTTGAAAAGATGGGTTTGCGTGTGAATCCTGCGGATCTTACGCGTGTAAAGAACGTGGCTGCCGTCATGGTGACTGCGACGCTTCCGCCCTTCTCCAGACCTGGCTCGCAGATCGACGTAAGTGTCTCGTCGATTGGAGATGCGAAGAGCCTTCAAGGTGGTACGCTTCTCCTTACTGCTCTCAAAGGGGCGGATGGAAATACGTATGCAGTCGCGCAAGGGATGATTAATCTGGGAGGATTTGCGATAGCTGAAGGTGGTGATACGGCCGTTAAGAACCATCCAACCGTCGCCACTATTCCTCAGGGCGCGATCGTCGAGAGAGCTATACCCTTTGATCTCTTTCAATCCAGAAAAGTACGGGTGGTGTTGAGAGAGCCTGACTTTACCACGATGACGCAGGTTGTACGCTCCATAAATACGGCTATGGGTAAGCCCGTCGCCTTAGCGGTTGATTCCGCCTCAGTGGAGGTGCTGCTTGATTCTAAAAAGCAACATGATCCGGTCGGTGTGGTCGCTATGCTTGAACAGGTTCCTGTCGAGCAAGATGTGGGCGCTAAGGTCGTGGTGAACGAGAGGACCGGTACGATCGTCATGGGAGCTCACGTGACGATCAGCAAGGTGGCATTGGCCCACGGCAATCTTAATATCTCTATTCGGTCAGAGACGGATGTGTCACAGCCGAACGCGTTCGCGGCAGGTCAGACCGCTGAGGTGACGAATAGCGATATCACGGTAACAGAGGATGTGGAGGCTCTCCAGATTGTGGGAGGAGAGGTTACCTTGGGAGATGTTGTGAAGGCGCTTAACGCTCTTGGAGCGACTCCGCGAGATCTGATGTCGATCTTCACGGCGCTCAAGACCGCAGGCGCTCT
>JALRCK010000454.1 GCA_023262305.1 Deltaproteobacteria bacterium | reverse complement strand
CCACGCCAACCCCTTCCATGGGAACTCCCTCGTTCTCAGGATCAACCACTGAGTCTCCTCAGGAAGATTTCCGTACCACTGGGTAAGGAACTGAGACCAGAACATATAGCCCCACAACATGCAGAAGCCGAAGTTGAGTTTCCCTAAATCCCAGAACTGCTGGGTGTGAATCTGCGCACCGAAATCTTTGTTGTTCTTGGCGAAGAACATCGTCATGAGGGCGAGACCAGCCCATGCGATGTAGATCTGGCTCACGAAGATGAATGCACCGAAGAGGTTTGAGAACCACACTGGGTTCTGACCCATAATCATCTCAAATGCGAAGAGCGACACCACAACGATGTAGAACATCGCTACCACTGGAGCGTTCACCGACATCTTGCGTTGAAGAGGAATCACCTCGCGCTCTGCTCCCTTCCATCCCTTAAGGAGGTGACGGTGAATCGGGAGCTCCCACTTCGACTTATCCTTAGCCCTGTCGTGAGCAAGTCCGACATCACTACGCAGCGACATGAACACGAAGCGAGTCATGAGGTAAAAAAGCAGCCCTAACAAGAGCGAGAACCGAACGTACACAAAGGTCGGATCCATCCAGAACTCACGACCAGGCATTGGGTGCCGTCCCCAATAGAAGAGGTACTCACGACCAAAATAGGTTGTGAGAAACACCACGAACGCAACGGGAAGGTAGGCGATGTTTGCCTCCGCGAGGCGCCGCACAGGGGCTCCCCACTTGGCTCGCACAATCTGCATGATTACGGTGGTCATTACTCCACCCAGAGCGAGCCCCTGGAACCACACCGCGTTTACATAGAACGCACCCCAGGTCTCACCAGCATCTCCGAACATGAGCCCGACCGAGAACACGGTGACTCCAACAAAGACCATGAACCACAACTTTAAAACGGTGCGACTGCAGACCTTAATCGGCCCCGCCTCTATCACCTTCTCGATGTTCACAGGAACAACGTCTACGTGCGACATCTTCTATCCCCTTATTGCTTAATACCTTGCTGATTACGGATGTAATTGACGATGTCCCAGTGATCAGTCGGAGATATCTTCCAACCGTGACCAGGCATCAAACGAATTCCAAAATGAATAGTCGCAAAGATGCTTCCGTCGGTACGCCCCTGAGTGGAATCCCCACCAGCAACTGGCGGCTGGTACGTTACCGCCGTGAGATCCGGAGGAGTTTGCAACGCCTTGGCTCCGACAGCACCTGGTGCGTATGGCTTCTTGCTGATGTCTCCGTGACACGGGAGGCAGTTTACAGCAAACAAGCGCTTACCCTTTGCGATCGAGGTCGCATCAGCCTTGACCGGATTGGTGAGCTTCTCAGCCTCCTCCCTCGACGGCACATAGTAATCAGACATGCCGATAGCAACCGTTCCAGGCGCTTTTTGTCGCATGATCGTTCCGGTGCGCTTTTGGACGGCTACCATGTCATCGTTGAATGGAAGCGCGCCAGCCTCGGTTACTGAGAGAAACCCAGCAACTGAGACCACGATGGCCGCTTTCAACTTTCCTACTTGAGCTAACTTCATGAGCCCCTCTTCTCCGTTTACAAACTCTCTCTTACGTCAACTTCATCAGCGCCTGAATCCATCATGCGCTTTTTCACGTCATCAACTTGATTGCCAGCACACGCGACCACCACACCGAACTTGTCGTGAGAAAATCGCGGATCGTATCCGGCCGTGCGCAAAACATTCGGGATCTTACAGAAGACAAAGATAGCGGCGAGGGTTCCCAAGCCTCCGAAGAGGATCGTCCACTCATATCCGGGCACGAAGAAGGCCGGAATCGAGGCGATGTTCTTAGCACTCGTTCGCATCGGCCAATCGAGGGAGCAGAGGATCGCAAGCGACCAGCCGCAGATGCACCCAGTGAGCGCACATGCGAGAGAGACGATGCGAACGGGACTCTTCTCTGGATACGTTACCTCCTCTATTTCATGACGAGGAACCGGTGAGTACATGCGGTACTCATGATTGGCGGATTTCACCTTCTTGACGGCCTCAAGGGCGTCATCCATGTAGGTGAAGATTCCAACTACTGCTCGGGTTGATGAATCTACCATGTAAACACCTCCTAGTGACCTGAACCGTGAGAAGAAGCGCGTCGCATCGGCGGCGGAATCACCTCTTTAATCTCAGTGATAGCAACAGACGGGAAGTACTTGATGAACAACGTCATCCACATGCCGAACCATCCGAATGCGCCGACCGTGATACCGACCTCTACCCATGAGAAATTGTATCCACCCCATGCAGCGGGCAGATACTCACGCGTAAGCGACTGGAAGATGATGTTAAACCGCTCCAGCCACATTCCGATATTGATGAAGATCGAAAGTACGAAGAGGAATGGAATGTTTGTCCTCAGCGATTTAATCCAGAGGAGCTGCGGGAAGATACAGTTGCAGAACGTCATTCCCCAGAATGCCACCCAGAACTCTCCGAACGGACGGAACCAGAACTGGAACCGCTCAAACGGGTTGTTGCTGAACCACGCGGTGTAGAACTCCGTGATGTATGAATAGCTCACGATTCCTGAGGTAACGAGGATGAGCTTGCTCATCGCATCGAAGTGGAATGGAGTAACGAGTCGC
>JALRCK010000453.1 GCA_023262305.1 Deltaproteobacteria bacterium | reverse complement strand
CTGTCAGGCTCCCCTGAGAGACCGCTCCCATCGAGCGCTCTTCCATCTGAGAGCTTAATTCGCGAACACTGAGGAGCTCCAGCGCATGCACATGAGGTCAATCGCCATCATAGGTGCCGGTTTTAGCGGTTCCCTCACCGCCATCCACTTGGCTCGAACAACTACCACTACTCCCCTCAAGATCTACCTGATAGATCGTCGCGGCACTTTCGGTCCGGGATTAGCATACTCCCCCCCTTCCGACACTTTCAGGTTGAATGTTAAGGCCCACGCGATGGGAGCATTCCCAGACGATCCCCAAGGATTCCTCCACTGGCTCAAGGAGCGCGAGCCTCAAACCGCTCCGGACGCTTTCGTCTCACGTCGCCATTACGGCGAATACCTCTCACACCTCGTTGAGCAAGCTGCTGCCACAAATCAACCTAATCAACTCATGCGCGTGCATGATGAGGTCACTCACCTCACCCAGGACCCCCGTTCCAACACCTTCACATTGAGACTAAAAAACGGGGACCCCATCACGGTTGATCGGTGCGTGGTGGCGATCGGAAACCTGATGAAGGGGCCGCTCGATCCCGCGTGGTCGAGCGAGCTCTTTCGAAATCCGTACGATTCGAAGAGCTACTCGGACGCACCAAGCCTCTCCTCCGTAGCTATCATCGGAGCTGGTCTTACCGCAGTCGACGTAATCGTAGAGGCAGAAGCCCGCGGCTTTCGTGGGCACTACACGGTGATATCTCGACACGGTCGCCTTCCACTCTCACACGAGCCACACGCTCCTCAAATGCAACAACCTCTGCCAGTGGGATGGGAATCGAGTGGCTCCGTAGCAAAGCTCCTGAAACTGGTTCGACAACGCTCTCAACACCTCGCATCATCTCAGCCAGTGATAGAGGCGATGCGTCCCCTGCTACAGGTGATGTGGCAAAACCTCTCTATCGCTGAACGCCGCAGGTTTCTGCGACATGTTCGCCCCGTGTGGGAGGTCCACCGACATAGGATCCCCGCCGAACACGCGCTCATGCTCCAACGATTACGCGAGGAACGACGACTCGACCTGATCGCTGGCCATGTGGCTTCAACACGCCGAGAGAAAAACAGACTCACCATTCAGATAACACCGCGAGGGGCTCGATCATCTCACCTCACTACAGAGACCGACGCCATCTTCCTCTGCGCCGGGACCGAGGGAGACCTCTCGCGCATTGAGGAGCCCCTCATGAAAGATCTCTTGCACCAAGGCCTCATCACCAGTGGTCCTCTTAAGCTCGGAGCTGGAGAGGTCGACGATCTGGCACCGACAGCTAGCTCTCAGGCTCTCTGGATCCTTGGTCCCCTCCAACGGGAAACGAAGTGGGAAATAACAGCAGTGCGAGAATTACGCGAAGAAGCACTCTTGATCGCTCAACAGATCATCTCCTCTCTCAAAAAAGAGTGAAAAAGTCGTTGAGGATCACCAATTTCCTTCGTTTAGACATCAATGTCTGCTAGGATGTCGCACAGATGCAGGCCGCCCAGAACCTACCGTCCGACCTTACATCTCCGCAATCATCGGGTCTCGATCCCCGATCCTTTACCCCCGAGAACTTCTTTGGAGCAACGCTGCGAGCGGGTCTCAGCGAAGAGTGCACCCGAAAGTGGGCGAGCGCAGTTATCGGAAGTGGCATCCGCAATCCCTCTGAAATTATGGAAGCGGCTCAGATAGCGCGGCACTTCGCCCCGCTCGTCATGACGCCGCCCTCTCTGAGACTCGCCCAACACCAACGCTCCCCCGTTGACGGCTTTGAGAAACTCCTCTTCCAGACCAACGACGGTATGTGGATAGAGACCGTGCTGATCCCCCTTGAAAAACCGGGACGGGTCTCAGTGTGCCTCTCCTCTCAAGTCGGCTGCGTCATGGGATGTACTTTCTGTGCTACTGCTCGCATGCCACAACGCCGAAACCTGGCATCGTGGGAGATCCTCGACCAATTTATTCAAGCTCGTGAGATAGTTCGCTCTCAAGGACGCACCGTTACAGGGGCCGTTTTCATGGGGATGGGAGAGCCTTTCTTAAACTTCTCAAGCGTTATCGCTTCAGCAGATTGGATGAGATTTCCCCTAAAAGATGCGATCTCTGGCAAAGCGATTACGATCAGCACCGTTGGGCTCGTCCAAGAGATCGAGCGCTTTACCGACATGAGCCTTCCGTTTCGACTCTCAATCTCTCTTGGTGCGGCCACGGACGAGAAGCGTGCAATCCTTGTTCCCGTCGCAGCGAAGACCCCTGTAAAACGAATCATGCAGGCAGCTCGACGGCACGCCCTCACCAAAAAAGATCGAATCAACCTCTCGTATGTGTGCGTCAGCGGCGTTAACGTGAGTGAGCAGGATGCGCTCGACTTGGCGGCGCTGATCGGCGACACCCCGGTTCGACTAGACCTGATCGACGTAACCGACACGTCAGGACGCTTCTCGGCGCCGACTCCAGAGGAGCTTCAACGATTCCGCGATGCCCTTTCGCTTCACGTCAAGCAGCCGATCGCCCGTAGGTACTCAGGGGGCAAAGATATTAGAGCGTCGTGCGGGTCGTTGTCTGGGGCGGTACACCCCATTAACGAGCCCCCTCCCACCTCCCCAGGATA
>JALRCK010000452.1 GCA_023262305.1 Deltaproteobacteria bacterium | reverse complement strand
CTACCTATCCTCGGTGATTCGGTCGACTGAAGAAGGCAGGGGAAGGAGGCGGACTGAGCGGTTGGCGGGCGGCAGGCGCTCTGCGCGGTATCAGAGACCGCGCGCAGAATTGAGCGGGAGTAGGGTGTTTTAAGTTGCGGAAACTATGATACTATTTACCGCGCGGTCCCTGATACCGCGTGGGAAATACTACTCTGGCAAAGTCACGGATGAAGACACGGTTCTCAAATAGCTATCTTTCCCTGCCCGAGCAGTTCTATCAGCGGGTGTCCCCAACCCCGGTGGAGGCCCCGGCTTTTGTCGCGTTGAACGAGCCGCTTGCAGAGGAGCTGGGGCTGGACAGTTCGTCGCTTCGCTCTCCGGAATGGTTGGCGGTGTTTGCAGGTAACCGCGTGCCTGAGGGGGCGCAGCCGGTTGCGCTCGCATACTCCGGGCACCAGTTTGGGCACTTCGTTCCACTGCTCGGAGATGGAAGGGCGGTGTTGATCGGTGAACTGACGACGCCTCAGGGACTTCTCTTTGATCTGCAATTAAAGGGGTCAGGAAGAACCCCCTATTCTCGTCGGGGCGATGGTCGCGCGGCTTTGGGACCGATGCTTCGCGAATACATCATCGGTGAGGCGCTTCATCATTTGGGGATACCCGCAACTCGAACATTAGCAGTTGTTGCGAGTGGTGAGGTTGTGGTTCGGGAGCGTCCACTCCCTGGAGGTATTCAGAGCCGCATCGCGCAGAGTCATATCCGGATAGGAACGTTCCAGTACGCCTCTGAGCGAGGAGACCGGAGTGCTCTTGCGGCTCTGGCTGATTACGTCATCGCGCGGCACTACCCCGAACTTGTTGGTGGAGAGGACCGCTATTTCGAACTTGCTCGATCGATCTTCTCTCGCCAAGCCCGATTGGTTGCTCAGTGGATGCATGTCGGATTCATTCACGGAGTGATGAACACCGACAACGTGGCGGTGTCGGGCGAAAGTATCGACTTCGGTCCGTGCGCGTTCATGAATCGTTACGATCCAGATACAGTTTTCAGCTCCATCGATCGAGATGGTCGCTACGCCTTCGGTATGCAGCCGACGATCATCCAGTGGAATCTCACCCGGCTTGTAGAGGCTCTCGTACCGCTCTTCGGCACGGACGAGAACACGGCAGTTGCGCGAGCACAGGAGTTGGTTGATGGGTTTCCTGCGCTCTTTACTGAGGCGTGGTACGGTGGCATGCGCGCTAAACTCGGATTGTGCGGAGATGATGATGGAGACAACGAATTAATTAAGCAGTTACTTGAGGGGATGTACGCTGCGCGAGTTGATTACACCAACACCTTTCGCGCGCTCTCAGGAGATGCTCACTTCTCGGTGCCCGCAGCGCTGAACGATTGGCGCGTTCTATGGGACTCCCGCATTGATCCGACTCGAAATGGACGGTCTCGCGAAGAGTCCCTTCGAGCGATGCGGTGTGTAAATCCAGCCGTGATAGCGCGCAACCATCTGGTCGAAAATGCATTGAAGGAGGCTGTCGATAACCAGAACCTTTCAATCATCCATCAGCTCGTTAACGCGCTGCGCGATCCCTATACCCCGCAGAGCGATTATGGTAGTCCACCGAGCGACGATCATGATCAGGGGTATCGTACGTTTTGTGGAACGTAAACGTATCCCGATCCAACTCTACTTTGTCACAATGAGCTCTGTCGGTCGGCTTTGAACCGATGTTGTGCCGACCATTGCTCGGAAGCTGATCTTAGCGCCTTTGTCTTTGGCGCTGACTTTGTATTTAAGCAACGATTTGTTTGCTCGTGGAATCGGGGTTTCTCCTCGATACCATTGGTATGAGATTGCGGATCCATCAGACGTGGATGCCGACGCTTTCAGGGTAATGACACGACCCACTTTTGTCTTGATAGACGCCGGTAACTTCGAGACAGATAGTCCTACCTTGAGGAGGGTCAATGTAACCGGTGATGAATCAACATACGAGGACCCCGACCAGGCTCGAGCGATGTAGGCTCCACCGTCAGAGGCGTCGACGGTTTTGATGTACGGAAGAACTCCCTCGTAAATGACCACCCCGTTTCGCAGTACTTGAAGTTTCGATGGAGTGCTGTTCATGGAGCCGTGGAATGTGACGATTTCTCCCTCCCGTACATACGAGCTTGAGGACCAGAATGTGATGTAGTTGACTGGCTGTGCCACCGCAGTAACTCGAAGAGTTGCCTCCGACGATACCGAGGCTCCGCTCCCATCGGTGACGACCACTCGAATCTTAGCTCCGTCATCGGCTTGGGTCGCCCGAAAGGTCAGATAGGGGGTCTGCACGTCTGGAATGACCACCCCATTTTTCGACCACTCGTACCTTTGGTCGGAGCGAGTAGTCTCTACGCTGAAAAGCGGATAGTCTCCACTCTTCACCGTGATTGACTCAATCGGTTTGGTAATGGTCAGAGGAATTCGCCGCACGGAGAGCGTGGCCTCTTGGCTTCTGAGTTTGCCATCAGCGGTGATGACGTCAACCGAGAAACGAGCTCCATCGTCCGCCATCGACACAAATGGAACTCCTAGTGAACTACTGAGCCCGTGTGGAATCGCTACTCCATTCCGGTACCAGATAAATTGAGACCCGTTCGAGACCACC
>JALRCK010000451.1 GCA_023262305.1 Deltaproteobacteria bacterium | reverse complement strand
CTCGGACCGATCGTTTACAAGACCTCGTATCCCACCAGAACCAAGCCCCGATGCACAGCCACGGTCACTGGTCCACCAAGTGCTCGGTTGCTCACCCCTTGCGAGCCGGAGCGAAGAGTGCCTTCCTGCATTGCCCACTGAACATTCGAGATCGAGACAACTGCTTCACCATCAAGGGGGATGCACGAGAGGAAAGAGCCTGGTCGCGTATCAAAAGTGACTGAGGCAGCACTGGGCGAACGATCAGAGAGTACCCGCGTCATCACTTCACCGTGAACCATAGCGAGTTTACACGCTGTGTGGTGGCGAATCATGACCGAGAGGTTCGCAAGCGACACATCCATCCGACCTCCGAAGGCCGAGACGATCGTCACATCGGTTGCCCCGCGAGCAAGAGCGAGCTCAAGCGCTTTTTCCAGATCGTTTTGGTTTTGATCCGGCAGGGCGATGAACTCACTCGTGGTGAACTTCTCACGAGCCTTCGGTACCACCAAAGAATCGAAATCGCCGCAGATGATGTCAGGAGTGACCGTTGCGGGAAGCTTATCCGCAGCGCCATCGGTCACGATGATGCTCTCCACCTTCCCGGCGTGCCGTTCGATGTAGACACTATCCAAATCAGGACTATCAGCAATGAGGAGTACTTTCATGACGACAGTAAGGTATGACAGCGGTCACCTACGGTCAAATGAATCTGAAGCGAAGAGACGCCGATTTTGATTGCCATCACGATGCGGAGCCACCGAATCCAGATGCTTACCGATGACTCCTATCTCAACAAGTAAGGCAGCGGCGACCTCAAAGAGGGATTCCGGGATGCTCTGTCCTACCTCTACCTCCTGCAACATGGTACACATCTCCGGCTTCTCAACGATCGGAATTCCATACTTTTGCGCGACTGAAACCATGAACGCTGCGGCATCGAATTCGCCTCGAGCCATGACCGCTGGCGGAGATGCCTCTCCGCGCGGAAAGCCGAGCGCAAACGCTTGAAACACCTTGGGCTGAGACATTGAAAGGCTCCCCTCACAAACACGCCCCACCTTGCCAGCACTATGACTGGTTGGAGGGTCCTTTAAGACGCTGTAATGCAGCCTCAACGCTCCAAACTCCGAGTGGCTTCTCCAGGTAAGCCTCTCGGAAATGTAGTGGGGGAGCTCCCCCTTCGCGTAGTGAGCCGCTCATCGCCAGCAACCGTATATCGGGGAATCGTTCCATAAGTTGCCTACATTGATCGATAATCTGGTCACCGAGGGTGTCTGTATCCACCATGATGTATCCCCATGTCTGGGGCTCTCGCGAAAGAATATCGTGAGCTTGCTTCAGGTCGTAGACACCACGCGCGCGGTACCCGAGGGACTCAAGGAGTGACGTCACAAACGGCTGTGCTCCCATCTCAAGCCCCAAGAGGAGAACACCTCCCTTAAACATCACACGAGGAGTGCCACTCTGCGGAGCTCCCTCCTGTGCGCCCTCCACATCCTGAGCTGGCAGGTAAACGCTCATCGTAGATCCCTCGCCGAGCTCTGAGGTGACAGTGATCAATCCGTTGTGCTGCTTAATAATCGAATAGGCGGCTGAGAGCCCTAACCCTGATCCTGAGAGTCCTACTCCTGTTCCTGGATCGACGTTCTTGGTCGTGTAAAACGGCTCGAAGCAACGAAGTTGTTGCTCACCGTTCATCCCCTGCCCATTGTCTGATACATCGATCCGCACGTAGGCGCCCGGTGCAAGGTCGGGATCAACCTCTCCGGATCTGAGTCTGACTCGACTGACGCCGATGGTGACGAGCCCCTGGTCCTTTGACCCGATGGCGTCCTTGGCATTCATGAGCAGATTGGTGAGGACCTGCTGAATCTGGTTCATGTCGATAACAACATCAGAGAGATCCGCAGATCGCCTGACCTGTAGCTCTATGCGCTTGCCAAGCAAGCTTGAGTACAATTCCTGGGAGTCGGCGATAAGCTTGGCGATGCTCGCCACCTGCCGCGTGCCCTGCCCTTGAGCGGCGAAATTAATCAGCTGAGACACAAGCGCTGCTCCTCGCTTCGCCGCATCGCTTATCATTCGGGCTGAATCAAGGGCGGGTGAATCCTTTGAAATCTGCATCTCAAGGAGTGCCACTTGACCTAGTATTGCTTGCAGCATGTTGTTGAAATTGTGTGCAACTCCCGAGGCGAGCAATCCGGCCATGCGCATCTTAAGCCCCTCTGCCATACGCTCCTCAAAGCGCCGAGCCATCAACACGGTCGCCATCTCAGTCGCCATGCTGGAGAGCAGGTGCAATCGAGAGTCCTTTGTCACAAGGTGCGGTATCGCCGGCTCTACTACCAATAAGCCGATAACTTGCCCAAGCGAAACGAGTGGCACAACCACAAAGGTCTCTAACTTAAGGAAAGCCATCAATCGCTGAAGTCCTGAGCACTCCATCTGGGCGCCCGCGGGAACGATGACCGGTCGTTGCGTCTTGACGGCTTCATCCAAAAAGTCGTGGCGAAGGTTGAGCTCGATCTGAAGCTCTTGGAGCTTGCGGCGGATACCAGTTCCAAAGCCGGCTTTGCCCACAATGTGAGTTCCCTGCTCGTTCATGACGCCAAACCACCCACGGCGTAATGTGAACTCGTGTTGAAGGATCGGAAA
>JALRCK010000450.1 GCA_023262305.1 Deltaproteobacteria bacterium | reverse complement strand
ATCCCAAAGCTCTCTGGTGATGAGAAGAACGCGAAGCTCGCTGAGATGAAGAGCCTCGCTGAGAAACTTAAAGAGGGCGGGAACTCGCTCAAAGAATTAGAAGAGAAGTGGACCAAGCAGCAGCTCTTCATCCCTTCGATCCCTCTCAAAGAGGTACCCGTCGGCAAGGATGACTCTGAGAACGTTCCATGGAGATCGTGGGGCGAGGTTCCGACGCCGGGATTTGAGCTTAAAGATCACGTTCAGCTCGGTAAAGATCTCGACCTCTTCGACATCGAGCGTGGTGTAAAGGTCGCTGGCACTCGGAGCTATTTCTTAAAAGGAGACGGCACTCGTCTTCAACATGCCGTGCTGAGCCTCGCCATGGATGTGCTCCACAAGGCGGGCTATACCGTTATGGATCCCCCGCACATCGTGAACTGGAATGCGATGATGGGCACGAGCTACTTCCCGGGAGGAGAGGAGTCTGCGTACCATCTTGATGAGCGTGATCCAGGCTTCTACCTCATCGGCACCTCAGAGGTTCCCGTTGCGTCGTATCACGCAGAAGAGATTCTAACTGCAGATGAGTTGCCCAAGCGCTATGCTGGCTACTCGCCGTGTTACCGGCGTGAGGCTGGTGCGTACGGAAAGGATACATCGGGTCTTTACCGCGTGCACCAATTCTACAAGGTGGAGCAGGTCGCTATCTGTAAAGCTGATGCGGACGAGAGCATGAAGCTTCACATGGAGCTGCTTGGTAACGCTGAGAAGCTCATGCAGCTTCTTGAGCTGCCGTATCGTATTGTGCACGTCTGCACCGGTGACATGGGGCAGGGGCAGGTATTCAAGCACGATATCGAAGCATGGATGCCATCTCGCAAGGCGTACGGCGAGACGCACAGCTGCTCGTCGTTCTATGACTTCCAGGCGCGAAGGCTGAATACCCGCTATAAGGATGCGAGTGGCAAGAACGTGTTCTGCTACACCCTTAACAATACCTTGATAGCGTCTCCGCGAATCTTGATCCCGTTGCTTGAGAATCACCAGAATCGGGATGGATCGATCGCGATTCCGAAAGCGCTTCGTCCTTACATGGGTGGCCAAGAGGTCATCACGCCAAAAAGATAAGAGGTAGTTGTTGTGTCACTGTTCATAGAGACCTTAAAAGGTAACCGTTCTGAAGAGACGCCGATCTGGTTGATGCGCCAAGCAGGGAGGTATCTCCCAGAGTACCGCGCTCTCCGTGAGAAGAGCTCGATGCTTGAGATGGTGCGAACACCGGAGCTTGCGTGTGAGGTCACCTTGCAGCCGCTCCGGCGCTTTCCGCTGGATGCAGGGATCATCTTCGCTGATATCTTAACTCCTCTGATCGGCATGGGAGTGTCCCTTGATTTTAAGAAAGGGGAGGGACCGGTCATCGATAATCCGATCCGAACCCTTGCCGATATCGCTCGTCTCCGTGTGCCGAGACCAGAGGAGAACGTCCAGTACACACTAGACGCGATTAAGCTTGTGGTGCGGGAACTCAACGGAAAGACCCCGCTCATAGGGTTCTCGGGTGCGCCCTTTACGCTCTCATCATACCTGATTGAGGGAAAAAGCCCCGGCGATTCCGACCTTCGCTACACAAAGGCGTTGATGGTTTCAAACCCCGAGGCGTGGCACGAACTTCAAGAGAAGCTCGTCACCCTCTGCGTTGAGTACCTTGTGGCGCAAGTTGAAGCAGGGTGTGAGTCGCTCCAGATATTCGATTCGTGGCTCGGCTACGTTGGGCCGCGAGAATACGACCAGTTTGTCGAGCCGTACCTACAAGAGATAATCAAGCAGGTGAAGGCTCGTGTTGACGTGCCTGTAGTTTTCTTCGCCACAAGCGTGAGTTCACTCTTCCCAAGGCTCGGCAAACTTCCCGCCGATGCCTTTGGAGTTGACTGGAGGATCTCTCTTCCTGATGCCGCCGCGCGAATCGGTCGACCGGTTCCGTTGCAGGGCAACCTCGATCCACAGCTCTTAGCGACCTCATGGCACTACATTGAGCGTTCGGCGCTCGCTATCCTCAATGAGGCACAGGAGCTCCCGGCGCACATATTTAACCTCGGCCACGGCGTACTGCAGTACACCCCGGTGGAGAACGTTCAGAGGTTGATTGAACTTGTGAAGGGACACCGTCGATGACACACCTCCTCGCCATCATCGCCATCGCGCTGTACGTGCTGTCGAGCATCCTGATGCTCGTACAGTTGTGGCGCTCAAAGATCGGCGGAAAGGTGAGTAAGGCTGCGCGGTTTCTGTTTTTGGGCGCTCTCGTCGCCCACACAGCCACGATGGGATTCGTGATGCGGGACCCGGGCATGGTTTTGCTCGACAACGGGGCTGATTACTTCCTGTGGGTTTCGTGGGCGCTTGCCCTCGCATTCGCTTTTCTGCAACGCCGCCTCGACTACCCGATCGTTGGTGCTTTTATCGTTCCCGCTGTGGTCCTCTTTATGGGGTGCTCCTCGTATCTCCTTCACGCGGGGAGCGTTTCGGTTCTCGCCGAAGCTCCAGAGCGAGGAACGGGGGTTTTTGTCTCTCTGTTGCATGCTGTGCCAGCGCTGGTATCGGTAGTGAGCCTCGCGCTCTCACTCGTGGTGAGCATCGTTTTTCTGATCGTTGAGCGACGCCTCAAGCGA
>JALRCK010000044.1:1637-10841 GCA_023262305.1 Deltaproteobacteria bacterium | reverse complement strand
CGATGCTAGAAAGTACTGCATTGAGTGGATAAACGCCGAGAAGCCCCGACAGATGTGGTATCTTGATGATTGCGTGTATGCGTACCTCTTCAAGAATGCTGAGTCATCAATCTGGACCGAGCGATTCAAGCGTTATCAAGCTAGTTACACCGGACCGATATTTAACAAGAGTGAGGGGAAGACATTCCCGCATACCGTGTACATCAAACCGCCGTGCACAGAGGTCGAGCCCCCCTTGGCGACCCGCAGCACAGCATGCGACGCTGGCAAATACGAGTGGGCGCTTACACCTCTGTCCCTCATATGGGCAGGTGGTGACGATCACGATGTGCAAACCATCACCTCGTTTCCTCTAGACCCGCATAAACCCAACGCCTCATACCTATGGCGAGCTTCAGCACAGGCGCCTCTGGTTGTTAGAGATCCCGAACACACCGGTATCATAAGAGATGGCTCCCAGTTGTTTGGTTCATGGTCATTCGGTGGTAATCGTAAGGCGTCGCTCTCTGATAATCGAGCGGGTGGAACTTCAGAGTGGAGCAGCGGGTACGAGGCTCTCGGCGTCCTCGACACCGATGGTGATGGTGAGCTCAGGGGTGATGAGCTTAATGAGTTGGCCCTGTGGTTCGATACCAATCGAGATGGAGTATCGCAGCCAGGCGAAGTGAAGAGATTGGCTGAGGTGGGAGTGACGGCCTTGTTCACGAAATACGATCGAAAGGGAACTAACGGTGACCTTTTTGCCTCTAAGGGATACGAGGTGAGGGAGAACGGGCGCACTAGTATTCGCCCCTCGGTCGATTGGTCAACTAAGGGCAGCTCGTCCGCATCGGACCTTATAGCTCAAAGAGTCTTCTCGCTTGACTCCGCCGTTGGGACCTCTTCGGGATTATCGGCAGGTACCGCGGCAGGAGGCACCTCCGAAGTCCCTGCAGACCGTCGGGAGAGGGATGATACGGCAGCCATGGGTGATTCCTCATTTGATAGCGGAGTTTGGCGGTGGAGCTTACAGGAGGGGGGCGACACGTCAAACGAAGCGCCTCTTGGAGGATTTTTGAGCCTCGGCGTCTCTGATGACGGTAAGGTAACTGGGCACGTCGTAGCGCGACTTCCATTAAGGCCCGGGTTCGAGGCAAGTGCGGCTCTTGCAACGAATGAAATCGTAGGTTCGGTGGTCAACCCAACAAAGATCACATTTTCTACCGCGCACAGCTCTGATGGATATACCACCCTAACCAGTGAGGCGACCCTCGTGCCGGGCGGAGCTCTGGAGGCAGTTACCGTCGTTAAGGTGACAAAACCGGGCGATGCTCACACCTTCTCATATCGATGGAGAGCTGAGAGGGTGGACTAGCAGGTTAAGCTCCTCATGACCAATAGTAGCGCCCGGAATGGGTCTTTAGATACACGTATCCCCAGCGAATCGGAGATCGCAAAGTTCTGATAGTCGGTAAGCCTAGCGTCCAAGGACGTTAGCGAGCTTCGGCATCGAAGGAGGGGATAACCCTGGAGGATACGGAACCGTAAAATCCCCAAGCCTCCACCTCTGTCGAACTGCTCTCGCTGTCTGCATGAGCGCTTTGAAAAATTTGATAAACCCGACTCGTACACCGCGCCTCTCTGAGAGACACCACATTCGACGCCCCGTTCGTCTGGGGATGTAGGTAGTATCAAGCACCTGTGCTACCAGGCGCTCCCTGCCCATGACAGATTTTCTCTCGCCTACTCTCTTCCTCTCGGCGCGCTTTTCAAGCAGTCGGATATGCGCGACTAACCGCTCATTAATCTTCTGTTGTTCTTCCGGTGCGTTATAGCCAAAGGCTTCCATCCATGCGTTCGGCTCAAGGGTGAATGTTTGTACCTCACCTGAGTCGGCTAGGATCTCCTCTGCGCGTTTCGTATATCCTCGCAGGTTATTGGCATCTCTCGTGATAACGGTAAACTGGGGGCGCCGCAGCCTCTTCCATCGACGGGTGAGCTTGCCTGATCGAAACATCTTCCAGGAGGAGAACCCAGGGTATCTGTCGATGGATATTTCTAAGTTGTCTTTAGCTGGGTTGGCATAAAGATACGCTATCGCCAGTAAAGCTCTGGTAGGGGTAAGAACGATCGGACTGTCATATCCCTCACACCATAGAGTCCGCTTTGTTCGGCCGAGGATCCCGTTAATCATGTGAGCTGACTCGGTTTTGAAATGCCTAAAGAAGGCATCAACGTGATCGGGATTTATGACCACCAAAACGAGGTGGATATGCGTTGCCTCGACGACCATGTGGCAGATCCGAACGGGGTAGCGCTCGCATGCTGCAGCGAAGCAACTCTTTACGATCGCCTGACACAACGGATTAGCTAAGAGTAGCAGCCCCTCCTCGAGGCTAAGCGTGCAAAACAACACGCTCCCGTGAGGGTGGTATTTCATCTTCTTTCCCATGAATGGCTAATCGGGAAAGTGAACGGAAAGTTGCCACCGGGAGCAGGAAAAGTAGCCCCTCTACGGAGATGAAAGGCACGGATCTCGCCGGTCGCTACTTCGACCGGCCGGCACAGTAGTCTTGGAACTCTTGCGGTGACAAGCGTTTCCAGACCCACTTCGACGTCGGCGCGCCAGGCGCATTTGATGTTTTTGTATGCACGTAAATGCCGATACTGTTTTTAGTGATTGCGACCCTGCGCCAGAGGAATTCGTCGACTATATAACCGTCAGGGTTGCCCGCACAGATCTTTTCCTTACTGAGTTGCTGTAAGTTACCTGGGAGCAACTGAGTGTCCTTAGCGGCATCGAAGTAAACTACCATCGGGGAGTTGGCGGCCTTAAGCTCCTTTTGAATGGTAGCGGCGCGATCGCAAATAAATTTAGGGTTGTAGGCCGTTTTGCAGCCACAATCATGAAGGCTAAAACATCGAACTGTCCCATCGATCTGTAAGCATTGTACTATCGGCATCGTCCGATCTACGACTGTGTTAGCATAGCCGTTAGAATGCGAGTACATGAACCCACGGAAACATTTGACCGGGGGAGGTCCTGCCGAAATCTGTCTAATCCAATCCTCGAACCCAACGTACTCGGTTCCCCCCGACGCGCCGTCCACCATTTTGAAAGACTTTATCTCTTTGCAGTTATAGAAAGGGTCCCACCTCTCAGGCTGTTGAGGGTCTCCCATCGCGTTCAGGCACGCATCTGCGAAACGCCTCTCGCTCTCTGGATTGTACCTTGTGGGTTGAGGGGGGGCGTACAAACAGAAGCACCCCCACTCGTCTTTTTGTTGATCACATCCAACTCTGCTTGGAGGTGCCGGTGTTTCGGGTTCGGTCTGTGACTTCGGTTCAGGAGCTTCCTTCAGAGCGCGAAGGAGAGCCTGACCCTCCTCCACCACGGCTCCGTTTATGGTCATGTATGGGATATATCCGGTAGGGGACCCCGTCTTGTGCACAGAAAACTCGAGGTCTATGCCCTTTTTTGAGAAAGCCTCAATCAACCCCTCTCTGAGGATTGTCTTCACTTTGTCGAAATCTCTCGCCCTATAAAGCGCGAACAGCTCCTCTTTTTTCCTCCCGATCCCTTCCCACAAGACCTGGTCTAATTTGCGACACGGACTACAAAAGGACGAGTCGCTATAGAGGATGATCGAGACCTTCGTTCGAGGAGCGGGGCGTTCGTCGTTTGACGCGGAGGTGCCATGGGTTTGGCTCTGAGATTCACTAACCTGAGTGTCACGATATGTAGTTAATACATAATCCGTAGCGCTCGGAGCGCCGACTGTGGTGCCGAAGTTGATGGTATCGAGACGCTCGGAGTAGATCGAGCCCCCCTGACCTATCATACTCAAAACCTTTTCCAAGGGGCGTGAGCTGCTCGCCGAACACCGAGTGGTAAACGGATTGCATTGCCCGGTATTCCCGAGTTTCTTGGCTGCCTGAACAGCGGTCAGGAGCCATTTAGGCATGGTAGCGTCCACCTCAACTTGAGGTGGGTCATCAAAATCAGAGCAGGTCAGCGGTATTTGCGTTGGGGTTTGGGTCGGAGTTCTTGTAAGAATCGGATTGGTGACCGGTGTAGCGGTTGGTTGAACCGGTTTTGGTGTGTAAACGGGTTTGCTCGTTGGTGGAGGCGGCGCCGGAGTCGCGGTCGCTTTCGGTGTTGCTGGTCGGGCGGTCGGTTTCGGTGTTGCTGGTCGGGCGGTCGGTTTCGGTGTTGCTGGTCGGGCGGTCGGAGCTGGAACAGCGTGACTAGGGGTTCCAACTACAAGTACTCCCGCAGTGAGTATCAGGGAGAGAAGATTGCGGTATAGTTTAGCCCCGAACTGACGAATCATGACTTTCTCATTACACACTATGCTGTTATTAAAAGCGGCCCTCGATTGTACATCAACCGCTTGCGTGCAGGTAGCTAAAATCTTGGTTGGTTTTCATTTGCAAAACCTTTCGGGAAGAAGCTCCCAACGGGATTTGGATTAGAGGGTGGTTGGGAAGGGGCGCTTGGCTCTGGGTTGGTCGCGGCGGTGTCACCTCCTCTCATCCCAGGAGGGCTGACCTCGGGAAGATCGTCTACGACACCGCTATGCTGGCCCCGAACTATCGACCCTGCCCCCCAAGATCCCAGGAGATCGTCAGCTGGAGCTCGGACGTTCGCTTGCCCCCCCGCTATCCCGATGCCAACGATAGGTAGTGCAACAGAAGGTAATCTTCCTAGCCCAGCGTCGCCACTACGGGAGGCCGAGTTAGCTCGATTAAGATTTTGAATCGCCAGCGCGGCACTACTTTGAGTATTAGATCCCTTGAAGAGCGCCAGAAGCGTGGTAATGAATTGCAATTGGGAGAGCAGCTGTTGAGGATTCAATCTTCCCGTGTCACGGATCATCCCCCCAAAGGGACCACCACCTTGAGATAGGCCCGCTCCATCCGTGTTGCCGAAGGAGGGAAAGTTTCCTCCCTCGATACTGTCGCTCGGCATGAGGTCGGGCAGATCATCTTGACTCCGAGCGGTTGATGGTAGGCAGACTAAAAGCCCGATGGTCAACAGAAACGGTATCGTGCTGGCGCAACGTGACCGCTTTTGGGCATCCCCGCTTTTTTTTCTCAAATTCATGCCTCTCCCCCAAAAGGCTGCACAATCTAACGACCGGGAGGCCTCAGACGATAGCCTCCACTCCGGTCCCGTGAACCCATCTAAAGGCTCCACGGGAGATATGTGTTTCACCACATCCGATCTTGTTATGCCTTGGGAGCAACAATATGTGCTCTCAAGAATCGTTGTTTTGTGATTTCATTCGCTAGTTGTGGATGCGAGAGTGTGAAATGCAAATAATATTATTGCCTTAGCTGAGAGTGTGGCATCCGCACGCTCCCGAGGTATCCTGCATATGCCTCAAGCCGAGGGAGAAGAGGCAAAACCCCGCTATCGCGTGCTTTTGCCTCGGTTCCCGAGGGAAACTTTGTTCAAAACTCAGAGGAGTTTCTGATAGCTCTCAATTAGTCAGGCAGTTGCAACATGCTCGGGGTGACCCGCGGTGTGAGCACCAAGCTTGTTTGGAGAGGCCTCGGGAGGTAGGATTGGGGTGACAAAGAGTTCACTGCAAATCAGGAGTCCAACCAGAGGGGCTCGCCGGGGTTGTCGAGTGGGGTGCGAGTCGAGCGGAGTCAGGTATCATGCAATATTTGGTTCATCGTGGAACGAGCGGCGATGTCTCAACGGATGCCGCTGTTGTGCCGAGACCTCGGTTTCACAGCTTTGAGACGTTTGAAGGCAGATTGTTGCCGATGCAGAGATTGTTTGTTGAAGTAATTAAATCTCAAGGGGTCGATCACCCAATCATTCTTGATGTTGGTGTCGGTCTGGGGGCTCCGACCTTGATCGATTTGGCAAGGGAGCTCCTGCAGGCTGGATTCAAGGGCGCAACCATAGTTGGAATTGACGCATCAGAGAAGGTGCTGGAGTGGACCAAACTGATCTTTGACCAACTCCGTAAAAAGGGAGAGTTCCCCAGCGGCGTTGAGATAATTCTTGAGCACGGGGACGTTTGTCGCCAATCTGAGGACGCCTGTAGCCCAAAATCTATACTCAAAAAAGTTCTCCCTGCTGGTCGCCTCGCTGATATCTGTTTCAGTTCCAACCTGATCCTTGGGTTGCCCAAAGAGCTCTCCCCCCAAGCGATGACCTCTTTGCGTGATTGCGTGTCCAGCTCAGGGTTGCTTGTCTTGGGGGCGGGGAACGCATGTGACCAGTTGCACGTTGAGGTGTTTCGTCCTGACTCCTCACAACACTTCATGTCGTTTGACGTAAGGTATGGGGAATCAGACACACAGCGCGCTGATCGATTACGTCGCATTCTCGAGCGGGTTTGAAATTTGCCCGCTATTGATGAACATCAGTTTCAACCTTTTCAGGGCGAGAGCCTCTATTTGACGAACTCTCTCCTTAGTAACCTTAAGGTCATCGGTCGCGATCTGCTCCAAAGTTTTAGTCGATTGTCCAAAAAGCCCAAATCGAGCACTCAGAACAAACTGCTCACGTGGTGGCAATTGAGGAAGTGCTTCAAGTAGCTGCTCTACTATTTCCCCTCTGATCATGTATTCATCTGGGGATGAGGCTCGTCTGTCAGGAATCTGCTCAAGAGGCAAAGACCCATGACGCGGCGCGCTGTAAGCGAGCACGGCTCGTACGTCATGCACAGTCGGAGCCGTCGGTCCCTTTGTCCTTTGCAGCTCTGCCACGACTGCCTCGGGCTCGTTACAATCACCGCCGGACTCGCGGATACACTCTTGAGCTACCTGGACCGAGGCGATTATACCGGACGCTTTAATACGCCTACTAATACCCTCTAGCGCAAAATTACCTTCACTCTGTCCCTTCACCGCTTTAGCGATTAAACTGCTTGAGTAGGTGGCAAACGAACAGCCTTTGCTAACTTCGAAGCGATCCACGGCCCTCATGAGCCCCAGGTTTCCTCGTTGGATGAGCTCTTGTAGGTCTTCGCCGCTGATATGATGCCACCGTTTGGCAGGTGCGAAGACCAACCGCATATTTCCCGTTGTGACCTGTCCCTTCAAATTCTCCAGCTCTGCAAACAAGGTCGCCACATCGTCAGCTCCTCTCGTCGCATCTGCCCGAGTGGTTGTAGCGGGAGCTATCTGTTTCAATTGCGAGCCGACTATCTGGTCCTTAATTCGATAGCGCCAGAGTAGCTCTGCTATTGTTCGTCGAAGATGTATGTCGTCTGTCCCAGTTGGACTAACTTCACTCTGAAGCAGATTCACTCCCCGTTGTATCTCCGGCAGACTGGAGGAGAGCTCGGTAAGCCGCGGTCTTGTTCCTTCTGGACTGAACTCAAGTTTATTCGACCAGAGCTTTTCGTTGGCTTCTTGCACTATTGCGAGGAATTCAAGCCTAACATCTGGGAATTTTAGCGCCTCGGTTAAGACGCATTTACGGGTCTCTTCGATACGGCGAAAGAGTGCTGCTGATTTATCGTATGTAAAACCCTCGATAAAATTGAGCTCCCGCATATACACCCCTAAAGGGTCTAGCTGCCGCTCGTTAGCTGCTTCGATATGTGCCATGGTATATCCTTAGCCGCGACCTTCAACATCATTCAATCCGCCGCGAGCATCCATAATCTTCACATAAAACTTCCTGCAGATAAACTCAAAGGGTCGCGGTATCGCATGAGGCGCCACTAGTCATGTTCCTGCGCTATTTCATCAACTTTTAACGCAAGCTTTGGATGTTCAGCGCGTCTTTGCTTAGTTCGCGATCCTAACATATGCTCACTCGCCAAGTAGCTGGTGTACAGGCCAGTTTCACAAACTATTGGACCAGGGGGATCGTCATGGGAACAGAACCAACACAGCATATTCCTGCACCTCGAGATGTTGTTAGCAACGGAGAGTTGATCTTGCCGAAGCGGGGTCTGGAGATAGAGAGAAAATTTGTCGTAAAAGATCCACCCCCACATGTGTTGAGAGCGATCCCGGAGCGTGTGCAGCAGGGCTACCTGAGTATTGGTTCAAATGGATCGGAGGTTCGGGTTCGTAAAGTTACTCCTGCCGAAGAGGAGGGGGGGTCGAACAATCGTTACTCCATGACCATAAAAGCTGGGAGCGGTATAGTTCGCGATGAAACAAACATCGAGCTTACCCTGGAGCAGTTCGAAAAGCTGTGGCCTGCGACCGCGGGGCGACGCCTGGAAAAGGAGCGTCGAAGAATCCCGTATGATGGACACTGTATTGAGCTGGACACGTTCTCTGGATCGCCACAGTTAATGGTTGCTGAGGTGGAGTTTAGCTCAACAAAGGCGGCTCAATCGTTCGCCGCGCCGGATTGGTTTGGAGCAGAGGTGACAGACAATCCTCTGTTTAGGAATAGCTCTCTAGCCACTTCCGAGGGATATGACAGGGTAGCAGTGAACGAATATCGCAGCTCGTATCGAGAGCGAGAGTTTTCAGCTTTAGCCAAACGGCTTGAGCAGTGGGTGCTCGACGACCCTTGGGTCATGCTCGTTGAGGACGGTGCAAATAGTGTCGGGGAGTGCGTCACCGGGACTTGTACGTTCCTGGTCGGTGAGGAAGCAGTGCGCCGAGAAGGGGATTATATCGATGCGATGATGAAAGTCCCCCGCGCCGCTGTGTATGCCCCGAAAATCCTGCTGGAAGGAAACATGGTGGGAGTACTCAAGCATATCTCTAGGCTCCCTGAGTCCGGAAGGCTTGAGGCCGCAATGTCGATTCTCGTTAGACACAAAGATGGCGAAATGCTCTGCAATTCTCCTGAGTGGTTGAACGTTGAAAAGATACTTGCGAGGTCGAACGGTCTCGACAATCAGTTCTATCGCGGTGTGTGCGAAGACGTTCTGTCATTATTGAATGAGAGACCGTGGGATGTGGCTTCTGACGACTGATAGGAGGCTGTGGAGTTTAAAAAGGGTGGGAAGCGTAATCATACCTCAGCTTTACTCGGGTGACGGTTAGGGACTCGCCGCGACACCTACCCGTAGCGAGCAAGTAGAGGTTGGGTTGATGTTGGATATTTGGCGCGGGGAAGAACCGGATCCGCAAGCGCTCTGTGTCCCCCAAATACATGAAGGATTTTTCCTCGTGCCAAATATCGAATAGCAAATCCAAATTCGCTTCTTAGGTACTGAGCAATAGTAAGAAGAGACCATTCTGTGCGGTGGAAATGTTTCTCCTGCCTCGTTAAGTAGAGGAGTG
>JALRCK010000044.1:0-1627 GCA_023262305.1 Deltaproteobacteria bacterium | reverse complement strand
CTACTACGCACTGGGTGCTGATTCCCTCAATCAGCTCGATAAAGGTGTCGGTATTACATTCGTCGCTCGCCAGCGCAATTTCTGCGGGGGAAGACTGGCGAGGCATTAAAAGCGAGCACGCCGGTAGGCTCTTAGATTCCGACGCTCTTAAGCCGCAGGTCTACTCAGAGAAAGTTTCAATCGGATAGGAGCTGAACGCGATCTCTTGAACCACGGATACCACCGAGCACTCATGGAGCTCTGGCCAAAAAATGTCATGCAGTTGATCCACCATCGCCGTGATGTCCTGAGGTTGAGCTACCTCGCATCGGACGAAGTAATCCCATGTCCCCAAGAGCCTCATCATGCTGACAACGTGAGGGTGTTGCTGACACCATTTCAGAAGAGCTTTGTGGGTTTCCGCCGAGAATGTGGTAAATCGAAGCTGTAGGCGGTACACCAACATTCCGAGCCACGAAGGTGAAATGAGGTGCGGTTTCCCGGCTATAATCTCATGTTTTATCAGGTTGTTCATCCGGTAGCCCACCGTTGATTGGGGGATGTTGGTTGCTGAAGCTATCTCGCGGTACGACATGACGCCCCGTTGTCCCAGCGCTCGAAGAATCTGATGATCAATCGGATCGATCCCCTTTGGGTGATTTGAGGGGAGTTGAGTCAAGCAGTAGGAGTGTTTGGTACCTTCGGGGGCAAGATATTTTCGTCCAAACCACCAGTATCCGGTCGACACAGCGGTCTCACGATTGACGAAGATACCTTTGGTCTTAGAATCAAGCTGCTCTAAGTGTTTTGTAACCTGAGCCATGGAGAGGGCTTCTATCCCGACGCTGTAATCGTACTTTCCGGCGGTTCTGTAAAACCATCTGACACCGGATGATTTCATGACTGCCTTTACAAGTTCCGCTTGAATTCCCTTAGTCGCTTTTGAGGGAGTGAATAATACCTCGACTTCGGTCGCCCCCATCATGAAGGTGTTGATGAAGACTCGGTGAGCTACGTGCCGCTCCTTTTGCCACCTGCCGATCTTGCTCTGAAGAGTGCTCTCACGGATGCGAAGCTCATCAGCAAGCTCAGCGGTTGTACGATCTCCGATATACTGGAGGTAATAGAGAATTTTTTTATCTTCTTGAGTTATGGTCATCGGTCTACCTCTGCGTATCTTATTTACCCCGCATCGAGTTGCGCCACAGCCCCACAACGTCGCGTCTGTCAGCCTCTTCGCGGTCGAAATGAACCCCACTTTTGTTCTGTCCTCAGTCTGGGGTTCCGCCGCTAAGCCTCGAAACGCACAAGAATTGGCGGCATCTTATAGATGTTGTTACATTCAAATAGGATCCTCCCTGGGATTGGAACGGTGTTTTTCACATCGTTCGCCTCCTTGCCCCTTAAAGAAACGATTATTGACCTGCCGACAAGGCTCGAACTAGTAGGATGGTGAAAAATGATTTCCTCCCCCGCGTTTCAATAGTTTGGCCGCAACTTCGGTGGGATCGCCAAAGAAATCCTCAGTGTATCTAAAAGGATACGCCACCGGTCATTTCGCGGTCCACGCCTTGGTTCGTCAAAACTCTCAAAATGCTCGCAACGAAACCATTTTTCACTACTCTGCTAAAGTTATTCCCGCTACGAC
>JALRCK010000449.1 GCA_023262305.1 Deltaproteobacteria bacterium | reverse complement strand
GAGAGTGGATGTCAGGAACAGCACGAAAGGTCTCGGAGCGGCGACTACTCATGCTACTCGTTGAGGTTCCCGATTCGGCGAGGGTCGTGGATCTCGTAGGGGAGTTTGTCATCACAGCGCCATTCTCCGCCGAGAATATCCCTCGGATCGTCTCTGCCATCAAAGTTGAGTCTGCTTGGTGGAGGGGGACTACCTTGATCTGAGAGGCACTCATGGTAGCACCATCGAGGAGGCGCGTTATCGTGATCAATTGAGATAGATCACGCTGTCTCCCATGCAGAACGAGCGCGTTAGCGTCAGCAGAAGCTATCGCAAGGGTGTTATTTGGAAGATATGACTGGAGCGTAGAGATCAAACCTACCGGCTCAATATTTGAGAGGGGTAGTATGACGGTGCCAACCGTTGCTGATGTGGGAACCTGAGCATCACGCGAGAGGAACGTGACTGGACCGGTGTACTTGGCGGCGCTGCCCGGCAGGATCTTGAGCAATGCTCCCGAGATATCAAGATGAAGGTTGTGAGGAGCAAGAGCCGCGCTCAATGCTTCAATCATGTTCGAGTTGGAGACCTCGCCTCGCACCGTAAGCGATACCTTAGGTGTGGTATCGACCGCCGAAAAGATGATTACCCCCGCTCGCTCGGCGATGTGATCAAGAACGCGCGAAAGGGGAGCATTGGTATATTCAAAAGTAGTGAGAGGCGATGCGGTGAAAGCTCCGGTGCCAGGAACCATAAGAGGAGCTTGGTTGGTATCTGCCCGTGAACTCTCAGCTGCTGGGAGTGTGGCTGCTGGGAGCGAGGCAGTGGTCGCCAGGAGAGCGACGGACGATGTGATCCCCACATGTTTCTCAAACATAGCGACCCTCTCAAAGCGTGGAATGACGCCATCATATGGGGATTGGCGGCGGCAGTCACGACTTAAATGAACCCGGACCGGTGACAATTCAGCCCCAAAAGGCTTAGACTTGAGGGCTATGAAGGCATCCCCGTTTACTGATAGCCCCTACCGGGAAATCGCGCAGCTTGCTGAGGCTGCTGTTCTTGACGCTGCCGCCTATCTTGAGCACGCTGCAAGCTCAGGTGCTCAGCTTGAGGTAAATGTTAAAGCTGACAAGACCATGGTGATGAACCTTGATCTTGAGAGTCAGCGGCGCATCCTCGCTCTCCTCCCCAAAGGATCCAAGGTGGTTGCCGAGGAGGATGAGGGATCTCACGGACTCATCCACTCGGCTGAGAGCTACTTCTTGGTTGATCCGCTAGACGGCACCACCTCGTGCAAGCGTTTCTTCGGGCATAAGGGGGGGCACGTCGGATATGGACCCCTGGTGGGGTATGTCCACAAGGAGGAGCTTGTGGTTGCTTCGTTCTACAACGTTCCTCTAGGAAAGATCTTTACCGCTGTGGCAGGTGAGGGGGCATTTAGTTCAACTCCTGATTTCTCCAAGGGTGGAGCGGGTGAACGCACGCGCCTTCAGCCCCCGCAGTGCAACGCATTAGTGAGCGCTGGAGTATTGTTCTTCATCGGACACAATGGGGAGTCCCGAGTAATCCAACACTTCAGAAATAACAACGCTCTTGAGAACATGTATCGTTTCGGCGGTTTTGCAAATGATTGCTCGCGGCTTGCGCAGGGATGTGAGCAGTTGAGTATGCAATTTACGGTTAAGCCGTGGGACTTCTCTGCTGTGCTGCTCGCTGCTGAAGCGGGGCTTGAGGTATGGCTCGACCCCTTGGGACAGAGGATTCCCCTCAAAGAGTGGAAAATACAACCCAACAACCCGCTCATGATCATGCAGCCGGGTATTCGTGATGAGGTGTTCGCCCTCCTCGATCGATTGCAATAGGAGATCCAGGTATGGGTATTCGGTGTCGGATTGATCCTCACGCGCACCTGTATGACTCGTTCTCAACGAGGGAGTGGTGCCATGCAGCCATTCGAAATCTTGGCGGCTCGGCTGAAGCACCGGCAATCGTGATAACCGTGGATCGAGTAGGGCAGGATTCGTTGAGCCGGTTGAGGAGAGAGGTCACTGCCTTTGGGGACGTATCGGATATATGGGAGGGTAAAGCGTGTGCGCTCTCGCTGGATGGTAACGAGCTGATCGTTGTCCAGGGTACGCAGTATGTAACGAGTGAGCGTGTCGAGGTTCTCGCATTGGGTGCTCAACGCGCTGCGCCTGACGGTATGACCGCCGCAGAGTATGTATCGATCATAACTGAGCAGGGAGGACTCTCATGTCTACCGTGGTCGCCTGGAAAGTGGCTTGGAGGTCGTGGAAAGGTAGTGCGCCGCATGCTGGACGAGACTCCTCCGACGATTGTAACGGTGGGCGATATTTCGATACGGTCTCGCCTCGGTCCGCCGTCCACTTTGTTGAGCTATGCCAAGGAAAAAGGGTTCTCTGTGCTCAAGGGAACCGATCCCTTGCCCCGTGTCGAGGATGAGCGGCTCGTCGGCAGTTTTGGTCTGGAAGTAGTAGGAGGAGATGAGGGCTTCGCCTCATGGGAGAATCTCAAGCGCGCACTGCTCTCGCCAAGCGCTCTCCAACCGTGGGGGCACCGAAACTCGTTACCGGTGGCTGCTCGCAGATTCTTGGCGTCGCTTGCTGCCTAGGCGCTTTCATTGAGCTGTCGTTAATGGAGGAGAGGGGAC
>JALRCK010000448.1 GCA_023262305.1 Deltaproteobacteria bacterium | reverse complement strand
GGCGACCTCATACATGCCCTCCACGTCGAAGAACGGAGAAACGAAGAAACCCTTGGTAAAATGCCAGGTGACGGGCATGGGCGTTGGATCACATACGAGAGGGTAGATGTGTGTGTCGCCGAAAGTGTTGTTCACCTGCGTGATGAGTCCGACCACGCGATCCTGCGCATCAAAGCAGGCGAAGAAGCTAACGGGATTAAAGACATACCCAAAATAACGAGGCGAGGTGAAGAGCGTGATACGGGCAGGCTTCTCCGAGCGCCCATGCTGAACGAGCACTCGTTCAACCTTATCTCGAAGTGTTCCCTCCCCATAAAGATAGTCAGTTGCTCGCAAGCTCAACATCGCCCGCTTGTTGTAGGCAAACATTCTCGGGGCAACACCAAGGCGCGGTAGCTCATCTACATCGAACATTCCGGTAAAAACGGGATAGGTAAATGAATGCTCTCGGGGGGACTTTCGCCAGTGAAACACACTCCCCCAAACGATTTGAGACCTCATAGAGAGAGCCCCAACTGTTGGGTAACCTGCAACGCAGAGATAACTCCGTCTTCATGAAATCCATAACGCATGTACGCTCCGCAGAAGAATGTATTGCGCGTACCATTGAGGGCCTTAATCGCCTTTTGGCTCTCTGGGGACCTCGGCGTGTAGATCGGATGAGTGTACTCGACCTCGTACAGGACCGATGCCGGATCGATGGAGTCGTTGCAGTTTAAGGTTACAAAGTAATCACGAGCGGCCGTGAGACGCTGGAGCTTGTTCATGTAGTAGGTGATCGCGACCGGAGAATCGGCACGCGATGCCGCCCGTCGACGGTAATTCCATGCTGCCCACAAACGCCGCTTCGGTCCGAGGATGTTAGCATCAGTGTGGAGCACTGTGCGATTCTTGCTGTAGCTCCACGTCCCAAGCGCGGCACGCTCTTCCTGACTCGGATCCTGCAAAAGCTGCAGAGCTTCATCAGCATGCGTTGCTATGACGACGGCGTCATATCGCTCAGGCGCAGCCCCCTCAAGTGAAAGAACAATTCCTTGGTTGTCACGCGAGATAGCACGAGCGGGCACACCAATCCGCACCTCACCCTTGAATGCCTGCCGAAATGCCTTGAGGTACGCGTGGCTTCCACCAACGATGGTCTGCCACTGTGGCCGTTTGCTCAGCTCAAGCATCCCGTGGTTGTTAAAGAAGGTGAAGAACGAGAGCGCCGGAAATTCAAGCGCGTTGGTATCAGGCGCTGACCATATCGAGCCGATGAGCGGCGCGAGGTAGTTGTCGAGAAAATACTGGCTCGTACCGAGCTGTCGCAGGTACTCGCCAAGTGGCTGCTCACCCAACTTGCCATCACGGAGATCCCGGAGCGCGCGGCGATTAAACTTTTGCTGCTCAAGTATCATACCCAGAAACCGAGTATTGAGCAGATTCCCAGGAGCCATGAGGAACTCCTTCACCGATGGTCCCATGTACTGCAATCCGGTCTTCTCACACGAGAAACCGAAGGACATATCTGAGTCCTGGCGCTTGATGCCAAGCTGGTCGAGGAATTTGTAAAAATTGGTGTAGTTGCGAGGATTACAGACGATGAACCCGGTATCGACCGAGAGCTCCGGATTAATTGGGTCGTTCACGACGCGAGTGTTCGTATGCCCGCCGAGGTAGTTGTTCTTTTCAAGCAGGGTCACTCTGTGTTTCTTTGAGATCACGTAGGCCGCGGTGATGCCAGAGATGCCGCCACCAACAACGAGGATGTTCTTGCTCGATTCGTCTACCACAACTGATCTACTATTTTCTCATATACTGGGGCGGGAAGAAATTTTCCAAGCCCAACGATCCACGAGAAGGGGATGGGGAAGGCTATCGTGCGCTTCCCGCGCTCAATCCCGTCACAAATAATCTTTGCCGCCTTCTCAGAGGAGATCAGAAACGGCATATAGAAATCGTTTTTGTCGGTGAGTGGGGTCTTAACGAATCCGGGGTTAACGATCGATATCGTAAGACCCTTTGGCTTTAAGTGGAACCGAATGCTCTCAAGGAAGTGAATCAGCGCGGACTTACTCGCTCCATACGCCGCCGCGCGCGGAAGTCCGCGATACCCGGCAAGGCTTGCGACTGGAGCCAGCGTTCCCCTTCCCCGTTGAAGCATCCTAGGAATCACAGCCTCAAGACAGTGGAGCACTCCGCCAAAGTTGAGCTGCATAATTGAAAGGTACTCTGAACTGTCGAACTCTTCGGGCTTCGTGAAGAGGTGCGTGCCAGCATTCGGAATTGCGACATCGATCGACCCGACTTTCGACTCTATCGCATCGACAAGGGACTTCATCTCCTCAAGGTTAAGAACGTCTCCCGGAAAACTATACGCCTCGCCGCCGTTCGCTCGAATCGTGCCGACTATCTGATCAAGAACCTCCCCTCGTCGGGCGGTAATCGCTACCCGAGCTCCCCGACGGGCTAGTTCGTGGGCTAAGGCCTCGCCGATACCGCTGCTTGCCCCGGTGAGCCAGACGCACTTTCCTTTGAGATCGATCGTAGCCACTCTTAAGAGCCTTTGAGATTGAGGGTCTTTCGCCACCCGGAGCATACCCCTTACACTGTACGGAAGGAAGTCATTTGAGGAGCATGTATGGATGATACACAACAAAGGTTTACGAAAACGGTACTG